>JAGLSW010000804.1 GCA_023135565.1 Candidatus Aminicenantota bacterium
AAAGTTTGATCAAAACTTTTGATAATTTAAAAGCGAGAAGCGCTGCCCGCGGCACGGCTTATCACCCACTGTTTGGCTTTTTGAACGTCTTTCAAGCGATTGGGCAGGATACGCCGGCCGTTCTCCGTGTCGGACAACAACTTTTGATCCGGGAATACAGCCAGGGCCTGTTCGATCCATTTTAACGCTAAATCGAACCGCCCCCTGGTGGCTTCCAGGATGCCCCTCTCTTTTAACATGAACATGTAGGCGTGCCGGATGGCATCCGCGTCTTTGTGAGGATAGGACAATTCCCGGTAACGAAACTCCCTATAAGGCAGTTCCTTGATTCTTTCTCCTGCCCGGTAAAGCCGCCAGGCCAGTCCTTCGGGAAAACGCAGGAAACCGGGATGAAAACCGGGGTTCCGATTGGGATCGAATTCCGAGGTGATATAGATGGCCCTGCTGTCATAGTTGGCTTTTATAATGCTGGCCAACATGCGGTAATATTTTTGATCCAGCAGCCGGGGGTCTTTTTTCTCTTTTTTAAAATAGGAGTCATAATCATCTATTTCGGCGGCGGATTTTCGGTATAGGTCCGGGAACCTATACTTTAGTTGTGAGACAAACCAGCCCCGGCGCAGCCCGTGTTGGGGCAGGACGATAATATCGGTTCTTAGTTTTTCCACGGCCTGGAAATAATAGATGGGGTGAATCAATATGTGCACATCGCTGGCAAACAGGATGGCATCCGGCTCCATGGCACTAAAAAGATTAAAAATAAAATCCGCGGCGAAATAGTTGTTTTTTTTATTCGCTGCCGGGTAATTCACTGCCAACAGTGGAATCAGGAGTAAGAGGGTCAAAATAACGATGTTTCTATGGTTTATTTTTATGGAAAATTTTTTAAGGAATCCCAGCAAACCGAAAGGTAAAAAGATTATTAGGAAAAGTACGCTGCAATTATAGTAATAGATATTATCCACCACGCTAAACGCAGCAGCGTATAAAGTGAAACAAAGAAAACACAAGATAACGAAATAAAAGAATTTTCCGGCAAACAACCGCTGCCGGTCATGTGCTTGCCGTTGAGAAGCTGTACGCGCCGGTTTCTTTGCAAGCATGTAAAAAGTGACCGCCCCGGCAAGAATAAAGAAAATAGAGACAAAACCCAACCTGGAAAAAGATTTAACGAAAAAATCCCCCAGTCCTTCGCCGTGACCGCCTGGGGAGAAAATCTGGGTATGGAAAGCCTTACCGGAAATATGGTCCAGCAGGTCGCCGAAGCTCTGCGGATTGCCCCACATGACTGCCGGTTGGGCTTGCGCCCGGATGGGGATATAAAGATAAAACGCAATACCGGTAGAAAAGGGAAACACTAACCACAGGAAACGCCTGACGAGGCGGGCGGTGGCCGCAGCCCATGAGGAACCCGGACGGACGGCGTCCGCACCCTCTGAGGGGCCTGGGGACTCCACATCCACTTCACGAAGTATTAGTAAAAACAGGAAACCCGGCAGCAGCAGCACGGTGGTCAGGTGGTTGGCGAAACTCAGCCCTAAAAACAGGGCCAGCAGGAAAGCGAAACGGGTTTCTTCTTTTTTTTCTCCCGCTTTTAGGAATTTGAGCAGCAGGAAGAGCAATAGGGAAACAAAAAGGGCGTGCAGGGAATGGACTTCCAGGCTGGTGGCCGCATCCCAATATATAAAAGAAAAAGCCAGGATTAAACCGGCGCCGGCAGCCAGCAGCCATCGTGTGTTGTCCGGGATTTCCCACCGGGGTTCTACGGTTTTCTTTTTTTTATGCGGAGTACTACTTTTTTTTGCCGAAGGCGCCGCCCCCTCCGGGAAAAAAATGCTTAAAAGCTGCTTTAGGAATAGAACAAAAAAGAGGATACCTACGGCTGCGAACAGGGCGTTCATGATATTGAGACGCAGGATAGTGGTGGGCGCGATAGGCAGGAAAGAGAAACCGTAACCTAACAAGGTGAATAGGGGATAGCCCGAAGGGTGGGCAATGCCTAAAGTTGAACAAACCGCGGCGAATTCCCCGCTGTCGATGAAGTCCACGGTGGGCGTCAGGGTGATTAAATAGACGCCGAAAACGAAAAGGAAGACCACAGACATAGTTACCGGGCCGAATAGTTCGTTGTTTGGGGCAGGCGTTTCGCCGGGTATTTCTTTTTTCATAACTTCAACATATTAGGTGAAATATCGAATAAAGTCAAGAAAAACGGGGGTAAGTGTTCAGCTTTGGGAAAAACTAAAACAGATTTGCCTCCGGCGGCCCTGCCGGGGGCCAAA
>JAGLSW010000805.1 GCA_023135565.1 Candidatus Aminicenantota bacterium
AACTGTCAAGGATTACTTGACAGTTCGAGAAAGGAGAAACAACATTAAGGTAGTAATGATTGGGAGATAAAATTTAGGGTTAAGATTATACTAAATTATGCCTACGCAGCAGATTGTTTTTGTTCAGCTAATTTCTGGTGCAGCCACAAATTCACCAACGTTTCAATTCTTACACCACGCAGCCTGGCCTGGTTTTCCACCAAAGCAAACAACTCTTCCTCGATGGGTACAGCGCAGGAGACCTCGAATTTAACATCGGGAGCGCCCGGATCGTCGAAATCGGTGAAATCGTGATTATCCCAGAATTCACCCATCTTTTCAAAGCTATCCGCCTTTGAAATGCCGCTTACTTTATTTTTTGCCATAGCTTTTTTTCTCCTTTTTATTCATATCGCGAGCACTAATAATTATTGCTGCTGCTGTCTCAGGTTTATACACAAAAAATACTGCTAAATAACGTCCCGCAAAGGTCTGTCCGAAAGCGGCATACACATCATTTCCTTTTGTATAGCCTTTTTCAGCGAATCGAATACGAGGTTTATGTAATAACACTTGACGTGCTTCCCGTACCGTTACATGATGCTTAGATTCAAGTTTGTATTCAATGTCATCAGGACAGACAATAAAATCAATTTTCATAGCACTACCTGTACTTAACCTCTAATGTTATAGAATATTTTTCACTTTCTGTCAACCCAGGGAAAAATAAGACTGTATTAATGATTAATTCTGTGTCTTGTGCTAGGGGAATCAAAATGCTATAATATAGCAGCTTTAAAAATAAAAACGATGTCTAAGGAGGTTTTGAATGCTCCATACAATCGAAGCCGTAGTCAATGAGGGAGGAGAAGTACGTTTACTTGAACATCTTCACCTACCGGGCGCACGGCGCGCCCTGGTCACCATCTTAGAAGAAGAACCGGCGATAAAACCACCGGAAACCGCACTGTTGAGTGAAAAAGCCCTTGCTGAGGATTGGTCCAGACCGGAGGAGGATGAAGCATGGTCGCACCTTCAGTAGGGGCAGTAGTATTGGCGCCTTTTCCATATTTTCGCCGAACGCAACTATCCGGGAATCCCGGATAGTTCAAGTCGAGAGCAAATATATTCGGGGTCAGGTCTTGAATTTTTAAAATGCAACATTGCAACTTTTACCATCCTCTGCAGTTGTTCGGAAATTCCGAACAACTGAATTTTCATTCAATTCCCCGTCTTCGAAGATGTGCTTAATATGCTCACTGATGGTGGTTTTACTTTTTTGATACAACTCACCGATCTGTTTTTGCGAAAGCCATATGTTTTTTTCTTCCAGCTTTACTTCCAGGCGGATTTTGTTATCGTCTGCCCGGTATATTAAAATGTTTTTAGGCTGCAAATCACTCATAGCAAGATTATAAAGGAAAGCTCCAGGGATTTCAAGATGGCGGAATCAACATTCGGGATCAGGTTTTAAATTTTGTCGAAAAAGTCCGGACAAAACTTTTCATGAGCGATACGCTTTACTGTTACTCATAAGACCTTTATAGGCTGCCCAAGCCGGAGGCAAGTATCCGGGAATCCCGGATAGTTCAAACCAAAGACAAACGTTTTATGTTTATCCCGGTATCTATTTTAACTATTAAAGTATCCTGCTGCTTTACTATTTCGAGGGGGAGAAATGCACTTTGATGTCAAAGGTGATAGGCAGGCTCTTCTTGGGGGCAACCAGCAAATTCTTTACCACATAAGAAAGCGAAATCTCCTTTTTACCGGACATCTTCCTATCCGTGCCCCGCACCCGCAAAAGTACGGTCTTATCCCCATAAAGAGTAATCTTATAGGGCACCGTGATGTGTTCCATCTTACCACCGGATAAGTGCAGTTCATAGGTTACATCCGATTTGTTGCGCACCTGGATGTAGGCGCTGCGCCTGCCTTTGATGGTTACTTCCGGGTTCAAAATTTCCACGGAATTATTAAAGATAGCTTCTAAATATCGGTGCTCGCCGATCAAGGTATCGCCCTGGTAAACGGCGGTGCGCCGGGCAAAAAGAGCTTCTTTGACAGCGGCTTCAGTGCGCTCTTTGGCAAAAACCAGGGTCATGGTGCGGTGCTCGCCTTTGTGGAAATCATGACTCATGCTGAGAGGATCATGGGCGTCCGAATTGCCGACCAGGGTTAACTTTTTCTCCAATGCCCAACGGTGCACCCGGGGATAATATTCCGGGCCGTTGGCTACTTCGACGCCGTGCAGGTGCTTCTTTTTATACAGGTACTCGTGTATATCGTACCACCTGGAAACACCGTCTTTCTGCTGACCCCGCCAACCGGGATGGTTCCAGAAAACAAAGGCTCCCTGGGACACCGCCTCTTTGACCGAGTCTTTAAATTCCTCTTTTTTCAGGGCGTTGACATCTTTTAAAAAAATGGCGTTAAAATGACCGGGAGGCATTTCCCTGGTGATCTCGCCGCCTTTGATCAGCAGCAGCCCTAATGCTTCAGCGCCCGGCAGGGTCACCTGGTGCGAACGGTTAAGGTCTATTTTTATATCGTCATCATAACTGTGATACCTATTTTCGATATGCTCGGTAATGGAAAAAACATCCAGGCCTTCCCGCCAGGCTTCGTCGCAGCGCAGGGTGGGCCAGACCCGCCCATCGGAAAATACCGAATGCATATGGAAATCGCACTTTAAGGTCAGGTAACCGGGTATATCGGGAATCTTGACCTCGCTGCGCACCCAGGCCCAACCGTCTACTTGAAAGCTGAAAGCCAGCGCAACTATAAACATTACCACAACTGTCAATAATCTCTTCCTGAAAAAGATATTTTTCATTAAAACCTCCTGTTTTCTATTTCTTAAGCAAATAATAATCTTGAATGTAAGCCGGGGGCCATGGCTGAATTGAGAATGCTGTCCCGGGCGGGAAGCCCCATTTAAATGGGGAATGCGGAAAGCCGAATGCTGAACGCTGTTATTGGTCTATCAAATAACCGTAGTGGGGATAAAAAGGGTTCTCCATGTCGATATGCCCGGAAATGCTCTTAATCTTATTCCCTGCCACTAAAAATACCACCTTCTTAATCTCCTTGAAGTTGTAACAAAAATTGTCCACAAAAAAATATATAAACTCAAGCTCCGTGCCGCTGCCGGCAGGAAATTTAAGCAGCAAATCCTCGTTAAAATCAAGCACCAATAAATTCTCATCTTCGATAAAATAGAGAGTTCTTAACCTTACGCCCTGGGGCACCGGGCTGATATAATCCTCTTCCCCGGTAATTAATAAATCTATTAATTTCTTGTAAAGATCCTCCCTGAGACCGGGAAATTCCACCTCGTGAAGTATGGGCCTCATATAACGGGACCTTTCAGTATAGAAAAAAACCTTTATATTAATTAACTCCGGCTGATTAACTTCTTCAATAACGTCTTTTTCAGCGCTCAGGTCCTCGCTTTCATCAGAACCGCGGTTGGACTGCAAAAAAATAACCAGGGAAACGATGAAAAAAATTAGGGCAGATCCTACCAGTGCGTAAATTAGTTTCTTATCCATGATCGTTATCAGTTATACCTGCTGTTAAAAAAGTAGATGTATTTGTTGATTCCAGTGTAGATAGCAAGGGCAACTTCGTTTAACAAAGAATCATTTTTTAATTTCTTTTCTTCTGTGGGATTGGTAAGAAAAGCGACCTCGATCAAAACCGCCGGCATGGCGGCTCTCATCAACACCCGGAAAGGAGCTTGCTTAACCCCGCGGTTCCGGGTGTGCATTAATATATTCAACTCTTTCTGGATAAAATCGGCCAGTTTACTGGAATCCTTAATGAATTCGGTCTGAGCCATATTCCATAAGATCATCTTTAATTCATCTTCTTCAGCCATCTTTTCGATTTCATCGAAAGCTTTATTTTCTTTTTGGGCCAATTGGAAAGATTCCTGGTCCGTGGCTTTTAAACTGACATAAAAGGTTTCCGGGCCCCTGGCAGCCCTCCTGAAAGAACCGTTAACGTGGATCGATATGAACATATCGGCTTTCTGGTTATTGGCCAGGGCGACACGCGAATCCAACGACACTTCCGTATCACCTCTCCTGGTCATCAAGACGCGCAGGCCGAGCTTTGCTTCTATAAGCCTTTTTAGTTTTCGACTCACCTGGAGGGTGATATCTTTCTCCAACACATTGGATTTGCCGATAGCGCCTAAATCGCTGCCGCCGTGCCCGGGGTCGATACATATGGTTTCGATTGCTATCTTTTTACGCGCCGGCGGGGGATCTAAAGACTCTTCTTCCTGTGGCTTTCCTGTGCCGCCGCCGGTTTCGGGCAGCCGGGCCCGGGCCGTTATTCCCGGGGCTTTGCTCAGGTCGAATACCACCCTGAAGGGCCTTTCCAGCACAAAATGATTAACGATGCGAAAAGGGGATTTAAAATGAACCGTAAAGGAACTCCTATTTTTATCTAAGCGATGAACAACTTTATCTACTAAGCGGGAATTTTTAAATTTTTCGATTTTTTTTTTTACGTTGATTTTTTTCTCGAGCTTTATCTCCAACGCGGTCTTTGAGCTTTCAAAGTTATATTCGAAGCCCCTGTCCCCTTCAAATACGACTCTTGTAAAATCTTTATGATCAAAGGAACGAATACAAACGGAAATAGGGAAAAGGGAAAAAGTTATCAGCAGCAGCAGGACGAACAGCAGCGATTTATTCTTCATAATAGCGTTATTCATACAGGTTAATGGAGGCGGCGGGAATCGAACCCGCGTCCAATAAGGATCAGGATAAAGCATCTACGAGTGTAGTTAGCTTTTAATACTGACCGCGGGGTAAAAGCAAACAAAACCCGCCGCGGTAGTTCTCCCTAAATTGTCTACCCAAAAAAACGGGAGGCGATTAATCCGGGCATATCCTGCGAAATGGCGCCCCTTGTTTTCCCACAGGAAAAGAAAACAGGGACGGCAGCATTATTTATGCTGCGAGTGCTAAATTGTTATCTGCAATTATTTGTTTTGAGCAGTTTATTGAGTTACTCGGCTCAACTCGCAACTTTAACCTTTTCAATACTGTCGAACCCTTTTCGCCCCCGAAAAGAGTTAATGGCGGGGCCGACGAGATTCGAACTCGCGACCTCTGGCGTGACAG
>JAGLSW010000806.1 GCA_023135565.1 Candidatus Aminicenantota bacterium
TTTTGATCAACCCCACTCGCGTGGGGGGGCGATGAGCCGCTTCGCGGCAGGGGGCAGCGTGTGAGCGCTTTTGATTCTAACTAATAAGAAGTTTTGATCAAACTTTTTCAAAAGTTTGGCCCCCGGCAGGGCCGCCGGAGGCAAATAAAACAAATTAACCGGAAGAATAAATGCCCCCCCACAAAGTAGCATAAGACTTTGGTTTTATAAGACGATAATCGAAAATACAACCAAAGATACAACTAATGTGCACATTTTGTCTAACGATCTCCCCCAACCGGGGGAAATGGGGGAAAAACCATCTGAACTACGCCGCGGACTTGCAAAAGTTAATTTTTTCTTCTATAATATCCCTATGTCTACTAAACACTCTTCAATACCGGCAGCCCGAAAACGAATCCTTTACCATGATACCCGGGGATCCGCATGCCTCCCGGCAAGATGCCCGGATAAAGCGTTCTTTGCCGGACGGAGCCGCCTATAAGGTGAGCTGAGATGAAGCGGAGACCTTCGACAAAACTACCGGGCGGCTTTGAAGCTGAATTACGGAAATTAAAAGCCATCGTTTCTATTATTATTTACGGCCTTCTATTACTGCTGCTCAAAACACTCTATGAGGCGTTTCTAAACGTTCCCGATTTTTCGGTTGCGGCGTTAATCTCTTTTCTTGCCTTTTTGTTGGTTTTAGTCATATTCCTGTTCAATCAACATTCAAGGAATATCATAAAAAGGATTACCGCTTATACAACCGCTTTAGAAGATGCACGCCGCTTCTCCATGGAAATAATCGATACGGTGCAGTACCCCTTACTGGTTCTCGATGCGGAGTTGAGAATCATCCTGGCTAACCGCGCTTTCCACCGGACATTCAGGATAGACCCCGCTGAAACCAAAGGGGAAATATTATATAAATTGGGAAATAACGATTGGGATATCCCACAACTGCGGGATTTGCCGGGAGAAATTTTCGAACAAAAAGGAGTCTTAAAAAATTTCGAGCTCGAACATAAATTTTCTACCATCGGCGTACGGATTTTGCTTTTGACCGCCCGGCGGGTATCTGTAGAACGCAAAAGGATATTCCTGCTGTCCATCGAAGATATTACCCACCGTAAAATGATCGAGCGGGAATTAAAAAACCGCACCGTCCAGTTAGAAGCTGCCGGCAGGGCCAAGTCCGATTTTCTTGCCCGGGTTTCCCACGAACTGAGGACGCCGTTGAATGCCATTATCGGTTTCTCGGAGATTCTTAAGGACGGCATGGCCGGTACTCTCGAACCCGATCAGGAAGAATATATAAACGACATCTTTTCCAGCGGGGAACACCTGCTGTCACTCATAAACGACATCCTGGACTTATCGAAAATCGAGGCCGGCAAAATGAGCCTGGATCTTGAAAAAACCGATATCCCGGCCCTGTTAAAAAATAGCCTGTCGGTAGTAAAAGAAAAAGCCGGGGCCCACAACTTAGATATCCGGTTGGACATAGACGAAAAGGTGAATAAAGTATATGTAGACCCCAGGAAATTTAAACAAATTATTTACAATCTTCTTTCCAATGCGGTAAAGTTCACCCCGGACGGCGGGAATATTTCGGTGCGGTTGTGGAAAGAATCCACGGCTGGAGACAAGTTTAAATTTTCCGTAAAAGATTCCGGGGTAGGTATAGCTGAAGAAGATAAAAAAAAGTTGTTCACACCTTTCGAGCAGCTCGATTCTACTTCGAGCCGAAAAGATGAAGGCACCGGGCTGGGGTTGACAATGGTGAAGCGTTTGACCGAGCTGCATAAAGGAACGGTAGATGTGGAAAGCGAGCCGGGCCAGGGCAGTTGTTTTACTATCACCATGCCTTACATTAGCGATGAGTTTTATACTACTTTGAAAATTTTTGAATAAATATGGCGTTTCCCGGGGCAGCGCTGCCTGGAGGTGGTTTTGTTTCTATTTGATATTTTATACTTGTTTTTTTTGCTGTTAGGGCTGCCGCTGTGGGTGCGGTATCTTTTCAAAAAGAGTTATCGCCGGTTACTGCGGGGGCGGTTATCGCCGGGGATAGAACCGGGAGAAAAGAAACGCACCTGGATACATGCGGTTTCGGTGGGTGAAGTAAAAAGTCTAAAGTCATTGATCGAACAGTTAGATGTGCGGTCCGATAGAGAGATCGTGCTTTCCGTGACCACGCCGGCGGGTTTCGAGTTTGCCCAAAAAGAGTATAAAAGTATAAAAGTGATAAATTCTCCTTTTGATTTTTCTTTTACGGTGAAGAAATTTTTAAAGCAGATAGACCCGGAGATACTCATATTGAACGAACTGGAAATCTGGCCCAATTGGAGTGTGTTAACCCGCAGAGCCGGGGTACCGATTTGTTTAATAAACGGCCGGATTTCCGAACCTGCTTTCAGGAGGTACAAAGTATTTAATTTTTTCTTAGGCCGGTTTTTTAAGAACATCGACCGTTTTTTAGTGCAGGCTGAGATATACGAAGAGAGGTTTTCGCAGTTAGGCGTTCCTTCCGTGAAGATCGTGGTTTGCGGCAATATTAAAGCGGACACGGCTTTTGACGCGGCGGAGAGGCTGCCTACCGACATCGAGATCAGGCGGTATTTAAAAATAGCCGGGACTAAGAGGGTGGGTGCGCCGCAGCCCCGGAGGCAAGAAACAAGTAAGCCGGTTTTCACATTAGCCAGCACTCACCGCAGTGATGAAGATATAATTATACCTATACTAAAGCGTCTTTGTGAAAATTTTGCGGTTATTCTTGTGCCCCGTCATTTAGACAGGGTGGAAGAGATCGAGAAAGCCCTGAGCAGCCGGGGAGTGAAGTATGCCCGCTGGAGCAGTTCCCGGTCTATCGACATCGAAGCGGAGGTTTTAATATTCGACAAAATGGGTTACCTGTTTAATGTAATGAAAATAAGCGACGTTGTTTTTATGGGCGGCACATTTGACCGCAAGATAGGCGGCCACAATCTTTACGAGCCGGCCGTATTAGGGAAATTAATCGTCGGTGGCCCCTGGTATAATAATTTCCCCGACATCGGCCGGGAGTTGGAGAACCGGGGCGTGTATAAAAAAGTGACCGGTGCGGATGAACTGATGGATTTTTTATCGGCTGTAGACAGCGTCGATTTTGAAAAGGTAAAGGTCCGGGCTGAAGAGGCGGTTTTCCAGCGCAGAGGTTCCGTGGACTGTATCCTGCGGGAAGTGCAGGCAGTGCTTGAGTCTTAGATTTTGCGGCGGGGGAAAGATGAAGCAGTATAAAAACCCGGTATTGGTTGCTTTTTTGAACCTGTTGTCGATTAAATTCAAATCCTTATCTTTTTTTAATTTGAAGTTAAAATCTCTCCGCTGCAAACGATACAGTGAAGCAGTGATTATATCTATAGATAATCTTTCTTTCGGAGGTACGGGCAAGACCCCTTTGATTATCGAAACCGGCAGGAGTTTACAGGAAGCCGGGATTCAATTTGCCATTGTCAGCCGGGGGTATAAAGCCCAGTATGAACAGGCAGGTGTTTTGGTGGAACCCGGATTCACCGCCGCGCAGGTGGGTGATGAAGCCAAATTATTAAAAACCCGCTTCCCCGGTACCGATATATTGATCGGCAGGGACCGGCACCGGTCGATAAAAAAAGCTGTCGAAAGGGGGAACCGGGTGATTATTCTCGATGACGGTTTCCAATCCACCGACATATACCGTGACGTTAAAATTATGCTTTTTAATCCGTTTCAGCCTTATTATTACCTGAGGAATTTCAAGTTTCTTATGAAAGAAGAGGACTATGTGTTTTATTTTGTCCCCGGCCCTGCGGCGCAGGGAGCCCATAAGGGGCTGCCTGTCGAGACAGGAAAGCCTGGAGGTTCCCGTTATCGTTTAAATCGTCTATTAAAGTTGGTCGCTTGTAGGCCCCAAAACGCGGCGCGGGGAGCCCATAAGGTGCGTTCCTCAAGGCAGGAAGGCGTTTCGCTAAGCAAAAGTTTTTTGGGGGGTCAAGGGGGGCGATTTTTCAAAAAAGCCCCCCTTGCCGCCGGAGGCAAAGAAGCAGTGAATCGAAAACCGTTGATAGGCGCTTATTATTTTGCCATCGAGAACTTTTATGACGCCGCCGAGAAAGCAATAGACCCCGGGCAAGCTGTTTTATTCGGATTTTCCGGTGTAGGAGACAACCGCCGGTTCAGGCGGGACCTGTCTGATTTTAACCTGACCGGGTTCCAGGGGTACAAAGATCATTTTGCTTTTACCGAAGCGGACATTCGTGAATTAGACAGCGGGAGGCGGCAGTTGGGAGCGCAGTATCTTGTCTGCACAGAGAAAGATTATGTAAAGATAATGGATTTCGATTTAAGGGATATCCCTTTATTATATGTTCGCAATGTGATCAAACTCGATGTGGATATAGCCGGGCTTATCCCGCGGGACCCCGCTCAGTCGTAACCCCTTATTCAGCCCATGAATACCGGCATCTCCACACCGGCCACCTTTCGTTTCTGGTAACGGGCTAATTTGAGGCCCGGGAATTTGCCGGTCTCTCTTAACACATCCTCGAATTGAAAACCCACCTGCGGCGGTATGTGAGAATCGGAACCCAACGTCATAGTGATGCCTCTTTTGACGGCCATTTCGACGATACCGGGAGCGGGGAAAGTTTCCGCGATGGTTTTTCGCAGCCCCGACGTGTTGATTTCGATACTCATTTTCTGCCGGTGAACGGCATCGAGAATCATTTCGATATCTTCACGATTGGTTTCCAGCACCGGATGGTTCGGTCTTTTAATCAAATCCATATGCCCCACCACATCGAAAAGCCCGGTTTTAATCCCCCGGTACATAGCGGTAAAATATTCGTGGTATATTTTCGGCAGCGTTTCTTCGGTGTAGCTGAAACTAAACACCCATTGATTATTAGGCCAATCCTTTATAAAATGGACGGACATAATCACCAGGTCTAAAGAATAAAGGGATGTGAACTCTTCTATAAATTTTTCATAACCTTCGATATAGTCCGCTTCGATTCCAATCAAAATCGAAATTTCCGGGTACATCTGCCGTAATTTCCGCAGTTGGCCTACGTATTTTTCCATATCCTCCATGGCCATGCGGTGGGATGAGTCAAAACCGTCGGGTAGGGGGATATGGTCGGTAAAGCAAATTTCGACCATGCCGTTTTCGATGGCGGACTCGATGAAGTCCGACATTTCACCGTAAGCATGGCGGCAGTAAGAAGTATGTAAATGGTAATCCCGCATCAGGTTAAAAAATACCATATCGAGCAAAAACTGTCAAATGAAAAATTCAAGAAATCGTTTGGAATTTATGTTTGCTGAAAACCCGGATTGCTAAAAGAAAAAAATAATACTATAACGGATGTTCCTCGGAAAAA
>JAGLSW010000807.1 GCA_023135565.1 Candidatus Aminicenantota bacterium
ATTTTTCAAAAAGAGAATTGCTGCTAATTGAGGTTTTTTTTCTTTTTGAGACAAATCCTGCCGGGGCTGTTCTTTGTCGAATGCGATTCCGCCCCCGGCAAAACCTTAACACAATCTTAACATAACCCTAACTTTTCCTTTACACAGATAACCTAAAATCCATAGTAAATGAGTGCTTGAATGAAAAAGCTTGAAAAATGATTGTTTTTACGCTATCATTTTCTACATAACGGAGAAATAACATGGAGCTTTATGTCGCCGGCATAATCATCTTAGCCGCCTTAGCGGTTTCCGACCTGATCGTGGGCGTCAGTAACGACGCGGTGAATTTTTTAAACTCCTCTATCGGCTCGAAGGTCGCCCCGCGCCACGTCATTATGATTATCGCCAGCCTGGGTATGCTGGCCGGGGTCACCTTTTCCAAAGGTATGATGGAGGTAGCCCGGAAAGGGATTTTTCATCCCGAACTCTTTAATATGCCGGAACTGATGATTATCTTCCTGGCTGTGATGTTGACCGACGTGCTGCTCTTAGACCTCTACAACACCTTCGGCCTGCCCACTTCTACTACGGTTTCCATCGTTTTCGAACTATTAGGCGCGGCTGTGGCCGTCTCATTGATCAAAATCAACATGGCGGGGGAAGGTTTCGCTTCGCTAATCAAATATATCAATACGGCAAAAGCCATGGCTATTATTGCCGGTATCCTGCTGTCAGTGGTAGTGGCGTTTATATGCGGAGCAGTATTGCAATTCCTGACCCGGCTGCTTTTTACTTTCGATTTTGCTAAAAGATTGAAACGATACGGCGCTGTCTGGGGCGGCCTGGCTCTTTCCACTATTACTTTTTTTATCCTCATCAAAGGGGCCAAAGGTTCCACTTTCATCACGCCGGAAACCTTAGACTGGATCAAACAAAATACGGGTTTAATTTTCCTGGCCAGCTTTATCGTTTTTGCCTTGATCCTGCAAGCGATGATGCTGCTTACTAAAATCAATATTCTCAAACCTATCGTCTTAGTGGGCACTTTTGCCCTGGCTATGGCCTTTGCCGCCAACGACCTGGTGAACTTCATCGGCGTGCCCCTGGCCGGGCTCAATTCTTTCCAGGTAGCCCAGACCACGGCGCACCCGCTGACCACTCCCATGGTGGCGCTGCAAAAAGCCTCGCCGTCGAATACACTGCTGCTGGTGCTGGCGGGCGTCATCATGGCGATTACCCTGTGGGTCTCCCGCAAGGCGCGCACCGTGACGGCCACGGAACTAAACCTCGGTCGCCAGGAAGAGGGCGTAGAGAGATTCGGTTCTTCGGCTATTTCCCGCACCGTGGTGCGCATGTTTGCTTCCCTGTCTTTGGGTATGAAAAAAATTCTGCCCCAGGTTGTGCTCGATACATTAGACCGCAGGTTCGGCAATTCGACAACCGCCGCAGCGCTGGAAAGCGACGACGACGCGCCTTCCTTCGACCTGCTGCGGGCCGCGGTGAACCTGATGGTTGCCGGCGCGGTGGTCTCCCTGGCTACGTCCATGAAACTGCCGCTTTCTACCACCTACGTAACCTTTATGGTGGCCATGGGCACCTCTTTTGCCGACCGGGCCTGGGGTAGGGACAGCGCGGTTTACCGCGTCACCGGGGTATTTACGGTTATCGGCGGTTGGTTCTTGACTGCTTTATTGGCTTTTACGATATCGGCTGTGTTTGCGTTTATTCTTTTTCATACCAGGGCTGTGGGCGCCATCTTCATATTAGGAGCCGGCGGTTTTTTCATCCTGCGCAATCACAGGCTGCACAAAAAACGGGAACGGGACGTCCAGGCTGTCGAGATTTTCAACCTGAAAAAAATAAAAGACGGCAAATACGCAATTAACACTACTTTCGAGCATGCCGGGATTTTTCTCGACGAAGTGGCAAAGGTGATTTCCATGAGCTACGAAGGATTGGCGGCGCAGGACCGCGGTCGCTTAAAAGAGGCCCGGAAAGAGTCCAAAAAAATCCGGGTGTGGGCCAATATCATCGTGGCTAATGTTTTTAAAACCCTGCGTTTGCTGCAAAAAGAGGACCCGGTTTACACGCGGAAATACGCCCAGGGGGTGAATGTGCTGCAAGAATTGGCCGAGTGCCAGCGCGATGCGGTGCGCCGTGTTTACGACCATGTCAACAATAATCACAAACCCATGCTGCCGGTGCAATTGGAAGAACTGGCGAAAGTCCGGGAATTGGTGGTGGATGTGCTGCAAAAAACCGGCGCCGCCCTAATGGACCAGGATATATGCAATTGCAAAGAGATAGAAGATAAAAAACAAATCCTGGAAGAGTTGGGCGCCGAATTGGATAAGAACCAGGTGGAGCGTATCCAGGATGAATCGTCCAAAACCAGGCTTAGTATTCTTTTTTACGGTTTTGTCCGCGATTCGGGTCTCATCGTGCGGCAGACCCTCAACCTGCTAAACATATTCCGGGATTCTTTCCTAATGGAAAAAAACGAAGCCCGCGACGCGGGCGCCCTATAAGCCGTTCAGCGGCAAAAACCGGGGCAATCAGGCCCGATACCTGTAGGAGGGAATGGCCTTCGCCCAAAATTAATCGAATTTATACTGCTGGGCGAGCGACGCTCGCCCCTACAAAAGCGCTGCATTTTTCTTTTCCCAAAAATGAATTGTAACCCCTCCACGTATTGACTTCATCTGCTTTTTTTTCTATTATTTCTCTATGCCCGCCACACGAGACAACCGAAAAAAAACAGTTGTATGAAAAAAAAATTTGATTGACAACTATGGCTAAAACGTTTATTATTAATATGTGAGGCAAAAATGGAATTTATCAGAGAAATAAGAAGCGTAACCGGCAGGGAAGTAACCATAACGCTGCCGGAAGACTTTAAAGAGACCGAGGTAGAGATTCTTATTTTGCCTGCTCATAGGGATGTAGATAGAAACGATAAAAATAAATTGGAAGAAGACATTATCGAAGCACTACAAGAAGTGAAGAATATAAGAGAGGGTAAAGCGCCTGAAAAAACAGCCCGGGAATTGCTGAGTGAATTATAAAATAATCGTAACTGAAAAATTTTCAAAGAATATCAAACAACTTAAGAAAAAATATAAAAAAATCAAGGAAGATTTTGATAAATGTATCGCTTTATTAGAAAAAAATCCATTTGCAGGTACGTTTTTAGGGAAAGGATTATATAAATTACGAGTGAAAAGTTCGGACATATCAAAGGGTAAATCCGGCGGCTTTCGCATCATCTATTACCTGATAACCGGGGACAACACGCTGTATCTGTTAACTATTTATCCGAAATCAAAAATCGAAACCATAAGTATGGAAGGGATTTTAAGGATTTTAAATGAACTGCAAATTGAAACCGATTGAGTGTTTTTGCTAATACTTTGTTAACGCTTGCAAAAAAAACCGCCGCGTATTGACTTCATCTGCTTTTTTATCTAATATCTCTCTATGCCCGATAATCGAGACAAACAAAAAATAGGAAATTTTCACGGCGCACACTTAATAAAGCTGAGAAACAGGGAAACCGCTAACTTCTACCATAATCCTTATGTTGAACGGGCGAAAGAATTGACCGGCCTTTTGTATACGCTGCCGGAGTTGGAAGCGGTTTTCCCGGCTATTTTCGAGGAACCCGGGCGGCCTCTTTTTTTGGACATCGGCTGTTATATGGGGGCGACTGTTATCGAATTGGGCAAATACAACAAAGATATAAACGTCCTGGGTATAGACCTGAAGTACAAACGGGTGGTCAAAAGCTGCGATAAAATCCAAAAAGAGGGTTTAAAAAATTGTAAGATAGCCATATGTAATGCAGTGGATTTGATTCCCCTGCTGGGGCCGGGTTCGGTTTTGGGAGCATTTATATTTTTCCCGGATCCCTGGAAGAAGCGAAAGCATCGCAAGAACCGTCTTTTAAGCAGCCTGTTTCTGGAACAGGTATATGAAAAATTGATGCCCGGCGGTTTTATCTGGTTAAAGACCGATAATAAGCAATATTTCGACGAAGTGGTGGGCCGGGTAAACACAAGTCCTTTTTCGATAGTCGAAAGGCTGCCCGGCTCGATTACGGAGAGGGAGTACAGGACTCTTTTTGAAGAGATGTTCATGGAGCAGGAAAAGCCCATTTACCATCTTTTTTCCCAGCGGGCGCGGGGGTGCGGCGCACCCAGCCTATAAGGGAGAAAAAAAGGGGCGGGCCAATTTTTTCGAAAAGCTTGTCGTTCAACAAAAGTTTTGTTCAAACTTTTTCAAAAGTTTGGCCCCCGGCAGGGCCGCCGGAGGCAAGAAGGAGAAAAAAAGGACAGGCGAATTTTTTTCCAGCCCGGTTTATTTTGCGGATTTATGGTAATCGAGAACCTTGTATTTCACGATGTAAAAATTGTAATCTTCATCCTTCCTTGTCAGGTAAATAAAATCTCCGTCGATTTTTGAGATATAACCTTTGGAGCCGAGGTAAAATGCATCGATATACCGGCCATCGAAATCGAACACATCAAAAAGATAACCCTTTTCAGGGTCTTCCGTTGAGGTTTTTACCCAGATATGTTTTTTAAAAACATGAAGGCTTTTTATATCCTGAATATATTTTCTCCTGTTCTTAGACGGCGAAGTATTCTCTACTCTTTTGTATTGGCGAGAAAATTGTTTGATACCGCCATTTTTCAAATCGACGATCTTAACTAAATATTCCCCGGTATGCGTGAGCAGCAGTTTGTCTTTATAAAGCCTAAATTTCATTCTTTCCATGGGGGTTACGGAGTTGGAAAGGAGATGTTTTGAGGGGAATTCGCCCACTATTTTCTCCTCTCCCGTGCTTAGAGAGTAAAATAAAAAAGTATTCTTAAGAGCATAAAAAGTACTTCCACCGGTGTTCCGCCTCCTTTTTCTCAAGTATTCAGATCTCAAATCAGATAAATTTGATCTGCGGAACAGGAATCTCTCTCCAATTTTACCAACCAGTTCGTGCATCTCAACTTTTTTTTCTTTTAACAGTTTTCCGTTAAGATCGCTTATAATAAGTTTTCTTAGAATCGGTACATGAATATAAATCCTATCTCCTGAGATTGCGGCAGATATTCTCCGGTGCATTTCTCCCGGGCCCTGGCCTTGCTTGTAGAGGTTTTTTATAAATTTTCCAGCAGGAGTAAATAATAGGAGCTGCTTATGGTCGGAAATGAGCATTACCCCATTTGCGGCTAAATCTAATTTATAGGGTTTAATCAGCACGTAGTCCTCCGCTTCACCGGATATCTCGTATACTTTTTTTAGTTTGATAACTTTCCCGGCTTCGGGATTCAGCGGTTTTCCAGGGTTTACTACGACAGCCTTTGAAAAAAGGATATTGAACAAAAAAAATAAGATTAAAAAAAACGATACTTTCATCGATACCTCTTCCTGATTAGTCCGGGAGGACGTTTCTAAAAAACCGTCCTCCCATAGACATAAAAGTTAAATTCCCGTGAATTATTACTCGAAAGGGTCTCCTTCCTGCTCGCATTCAAAACAATAATGAGCATATTCGAAAATGTAACGGGTATAGGGATCACCACCTTCATCTCCATCGAAGCAAATTACCCTCCATTTAAGAATACATGTGTTAGGCATATAAACGTTTGCACAATAGGATGAAACTACCCACCAATCATCACACTCATCCAGAAAATAACATGCGTCGCATTGATCAAACGAGAAATCCGTGCAGGAGCATTCTTCTTCCCCGGAAACATAAGTTGATAAAAACATTAGCCCTACAAAGAATAGAGCCAACACTGAAAACCCAACTAATTTTTTGTTTTTCATTTTTTATTTTCCTCCTTGAAAATTAAAATGTTGTCGCTGCTTATCGTATAGAATAAATCATTTGCTTTTACAAATGTTTTTATTGTCTTAACGGTTTCCTTGATGCGATAGGTGTTTACGAGATTTCCTGCGAGATCGAACTTATAGAATATTTTACGCTTTTTCTCATCTCGAATACCGCCTAAGTACACATGTTTCCCGTTGTCTTTATCAGCGCAAAAGGAAGTAAACATCTGCACTTCGAAATTATTGCTCTTTAACTTTTTCCGCAATCTTTCCACCCTTTTTTTATAGTACGTGAGCGCTATCTTCGGCCATACCGGGAAAGATTTTTTCAATTTGTAATCACTGTCGAAATGATATATCTCCGACATATTGGATTTATATAAAACCACTTCGTTATTACTTAAATAATCGATTTTTGTATTCGAAAAATCAGGTGCTTCATATGGATTACTTTTGATATATTTCCTGTCCTCTTCATCCAATTCCGGTTTATAAACGATAAATTTTTTATAGTCCTCTGTAGTAAAAAGGGTTAGTTTTTCCTCTAATTTTTCATTGAAAACAACTACTTTCTCTTTACCGGGTTCTAAATAAAAAGCAAAATAGTTATCTTTTTGCTCCTTAACCGGGAGCAGCCGGTAAAATTTACCGGGAAGTGTTATCTCCCTGACAAAGACGCCGTCTTTTGTAAAAACGATAAGTTTTTGAGAAGTATAGTCCATTACATATAAGTGGCCATCATTAGAAAGGTAAATGTCTTTTTTTGTTCCTCTTCCGCTCCTGGAAGAGATTTCCCCTTTGCCAGTGCCGGTGACACCGAACCACTTCTCGAAGCGAAAGTCTTTATTAAACTTGAATACCTTATTTTGCAGGTCGTCGAATACGAAGAAACTGCCATCTAAATCCGCGGCAATGTATTTGGGCCTGCCGAAAAAATGTTTTTCATCAAAATCCGATTCGATTTTTTTTACTAACACCAACTCGGTGAAGTTCTTCTCGATATGCGTCGGTTTTGGCGATTCGATCACCTGAACGTCGCTTTTTCCCGCCGCAAGCATAATGAAGCACAAAAAAATCAACAAACTAAAATTAATCTTTTTCAAAATTTTAACTGTTTTTTTCCCCCTCATGAGGTTCCTCCTTTTTTATTATTGAAATTTTTTATTGTAGTCAAAAACAAATTATAATCATCGCCTCCGAGCTGGCCTAACTTGATTAACCCCACTTTATCACCCACACACAAAATAGTCTGCGCCAGGTTGATTTTTATCCTGAAGCGGTTCTTAAACTTTTCCCGGTTTTCCGGGGTAAATAAATCGAAGCTAACCTTTGCTTTCTCTTTAAAATTAAACATCTCGGTGGGGCCGGGCAATATGATTCCGTAAATCTTGACGTTATCTTTTTTTACCAGCTTTGCCATGCGGTTCCAGTAGAGGATATTGCCGTCACAGGTTGAACACTTCCTGTTGAAGATAAATATCAAAGACAACGGCGCTTTTGTCAACACCTCAGCTTTTACCAGTTCTTCGTTAGCGCCGGTAACATCGAAATATTTAATCTTTTCACCGGGCACTAAATAAGGGAGCGTTGTCCTCAGCTTCTTGTTTTGCAGGGCCGTTCCGATTAACAGTATAGATAACAAAATAACAACAACAACTAAAACAATCGTCAATGTATTCTTTCTCATTTTTTACATTCCTCTTTCTTAAAAAAAGGTTATACATTAAAAAACAACGAATGTCAATACACCAAAAGATAACTATTCAGTGCTGGGAAAAGAGAAATTCAAAGCTTTTGTAGGGGGGCTTCTCGTTTTTTTAAACAAAAGTTTTGTTCAAACTTTTTCAAAAG
>JAGLSW010000808.1 GCA_023135565.1 Candidatus Aminicenantota bacterium
TCTTTAATCGAGTTCAATAGGCCGGTTAAATTAGCGAACTGCGCCGAACTCTTTTTAAGAGCGCCGGTTATATCGCCTTTTTTTAAGAATTTCTCCACATCTTTAAATACAGCGGGGATTAAGCCGCTGCCGTCCATAAAAGAATCATAATCGAAAGAAACCAACCGGGCAGTGACTGCTTCATTATAGGGGGTGATCTCCGCTTCGGCGATCAATTTTTGATAGGCTGCTTTTGTTTTATCCAGGTTTGTCAGCGCGTTTTCAACCGTACCCAGCAGTTCGTCAAAATCTATTCCCTGCGATTCCGCGGTTTCGCTGCTGCTTAAAATAGCGATGACGTCTTTATAGCCGTCTAAAAAATACCCGGCTCCTTCAACCACATAAGCGTCGATAAGAGAACTCCCGGCTGCGCTGCTCTCTCCAGCGCTGCTATAACCGCCTCCTGAACCGTTGTGATAGACCCTTGAGAAAACATTCGTACAAAAAATCGATAATATAAAAATTCCGACAAAAATCTTTCCGCTGATTAACCTTTTTTTTGCTTGTTTCATTTTAGCCTCCTATATTTTGTTTTCGGTTTATTTATTGGACAATCGCCCCGGACGCTTGCTCGATTTAGATAGTATTTTTTTCAAGGCTAAGCTTGAAAAAAACCACCTAACAGTGGGAGATTGAAATATGTAAAACATGTCGTTTGTTACCGCCATGTAATGGCCTAATATTTAATTATATATCAAAAAGGCTAAAAGTCAAGTAATTGCCGCATCCCGGCAAAAAACTAAAAGGCCGCTGCTCTACCGCACCTTACTTGCCCGCAAGCTTTCCCGGTACTTCTTTATCCTTGTAAAATCGTCTATCATGGCAGTCCAGGTAGGCGAGTCGAAATAACCGGATAGGATTTCTTTTCCTACTACCATGTCGTTAGAAGTGACATATATTATTAGGGCCCCTTCCTCTTTTAGGGCTTCCATTTTTTCTTTAAGATCGATGTGAAAATCTATGGGCATGCCCCTGGCCGCATCATGAATGATATACGTATCACTCTTTTGGCAGTTCAAAATTGTTAGGAACAGTCTACCTTTTTGGCTGTTATTTAAGTCTCGAATCCTTTTGCCTCTGGGAGCTGCTGTTTTCAAGTTTTCGATAATCGTCGCTTTCTTTTCCCTGCTTAATTTGCACGATCTCGATATAAAGGATATAAAATCCAGGATTTTTATATCGCCGGGTATATTGTCTATATGGCAGGCATAGAAAAAGTCGCCGGGATTTCGATTAGCAGTGATGTCTAAGCCCTTTATGAACCATTTCCGTGTGTATCCTTTCCTTATGTATCTTTTTATTTCTCCTGAAAAGATAGCATACAGGCGGCTCTTAAAAGACTCGCTGTGCACTTCCCATACTTTTAATTCACCTTTATCTAATTTGATATCCGGCTCTTCAGCGCTTTTCTCTTCGGCTGCCGGGAAAGAGAATAAGGCGTGGTTAAAGAACCAAAAAGTCGCCGCTGATAATACTATAATATATAATATATTTAAAGCCAGCCCCAGGATAAAATTCTTTGGCAGGCGGCTGCGGGCAAGAAAGATGTTTTCGTCCCCCTGGACAAAATTGACCAGGACCTTTGGATCGTGATAAAAGACCCGGTCGATCCAGAACCTGACGAAATTTCGTTTTAATTCCCGGAGGTTGGCGTAAAAATCCATAAAACTTTCATAACCGCGGCTGCTGACTTCGATGCAGGTAAGGTAATAAAAAGAAGACGGAGCTAAAAGCGAAAGCTTGTTGAAAAGCTCGATGTTTGCATGAATACTGCTCCGCAAATCCTCTTCAAGCGATTCTATTTTGGGATAATCATTTTTATAATATCCCTCGATTAGTTTCCTTTCACTTTCGATATTATTCCTGTTAAATTCGTCATTCCGTTCAATTGCTCTTTTCTCAAAATTAGATATGACCTTAAATTTTTTTATTTCGGTTTTATAATCTTCGATGCTGCCCAAGGTCTTGCTCTCTATAATACCCTGGATAAGACCGGTTATCACGAAAACAAAAACGATCCATACCACCATTAGCGGTAAAACCACACCGGTTTTAGAGTAAATAATCCCAATCCCAACTCCGGCTAAAAAAAAGAACAACAGCATCGTTAAAGAGGCGAAAAAGTATACGATGAATATAGCAACTCCCCCTGCTGAAAGTGAAATACCGTGGGCCAGGAGGATTATCAACGCGGTTAGGTATATAAACAGCAGCAGCAGGACGAGTAAAATTACCCTGGAAAGAATAGTGAACCAAAATACTTTTTTCCGGGCAGTGAAACTACTCAATAATTTTAAATACTCTTTGTCGTTCAACAATTCGGCTGCCCAAAACAAACACAACAAACTGCCGAACACAAAAATAATACCGGCAAAACTCCAGATACCGGCGAAAATACCCCGGAATAAGGATTTCGATTTATAGTTGTCGAAAATTCTGAGCTTCACAATGGCGTCTAACTTGCCGATTAAGTCCGGTGATAAACCTATATTATTGAAAAAGATACTTAGTAGTGCGGGGCAGTACAGAATTGATATCCCTTCATCGCCATAAGTTGCATAATTGGGAAACTTTTCAAAATTAAGAGCTTCGATCTTTTTAAATTTTTCTTCCCTTTGAACCAAACTCTCATACTCGCTGGTTTCTTTTAAAACGATTCCTGATAAAAGAAGCCATAACACCAAAAAAATGATTACATTCCGTTTCCTGAAAAACCTCTTCAATTCCAACGAAGAGAAAGCCGTAAAATTAGTCATGTTACCCTCCAGGTAAAATTATCCGCCGCTCCTTTTAAGCTTAAACCCGAAAATATTATACCCCTCAGCACTTCCCTGAGTTCTTTGCCAAAATATTTAATATGTTGACTGCCAATTTTTTTTCTGTTTTTCATATTTTTCTTGAATAATAGCAAATATTGTAGATTTTAAACCAATGTTAATGATTAGAATTTAAAATCATGCCGATTGTTTAAATAATAGGAAATTATATATTAATGAATGGCATAAGTCAACCCTATTAAATGAAAATTATTTACCCACAAAGGAAGCGGCAAAAAACTCACGGACATTCACTTTCCGGCAATTTTTTAAAAAAGCGGACGGCGTCCGCACCATATAAGGTCCCGGGAAAGACATCTCCACCCAGGTTACCCCAAAAGCTTGTTTTTTTAGCAAGTTTTCACAAGGTAGTAGTAAAAAAATATTTTTATTTAGATTTCACTTGACATTATTAGCAAATGTCTATATAATTTAGCTTGTAACGAATTTGGGCGTTCCGGCATAACATTCTAAATTTGGCAGGAGGCTAAATATGAGCATGACCATTAAAGTGCAGCAGGACACCCGGGATACCGGCGTATTCCATCATCCGCCGGAAACGGGAAATCCCGGCGAAATTACCGGGGGCTGCGTACTGAAGCCGATAAACGAAACCTATAAGATAATAGAGAAAAACTTGGATCGAAATAAAAGACTTTTTGTTTTAACGTTTGGCGTAACCGACCTCCTTAAGTTTTGGTTTTTGGTTACGCCCGGTAATGTATGTTTTTTCAGGCAGCGGGGAGACCGGCTTCCCTTCCCACCGGGCCGGTTTCTCCGCGCTGCTTACCCGAAGAACAAACAAAAACTTTTATAGGAGGTATATTATGACAGGTTCAAAAAAAACACAAGAATTAACCGAAAAAGTAAGCGTCAGGTTCAAACAGTTCCGCGAGGCAATGACAACAGAACTCGATTTCAACTTTGCCGAATTCTGCAAAGAGATCGGCATCCCGGAAGAGAAGTTCAAAGCCTATGAAAACGGCGAATTGTGGCCCGATTTCACCGACCTGCAAAAAATCGGCCTGAACAGCGGCGTAAATTTAAACTGGCTGGTTTATAAAAACGGCGGCATGTTCGGGGCCAGGGAAAAGGACATGGAGGAAATGATTCAAAAAATCGAAGCCGATGAAAAAGGCAGGTATATAGATTACAAAATGCTGCTGAAAATTTTGCAGGTGCCGGGAATGGAGGATTTGATTTTCGGTATGCAGCAGGCGTTTTTGAATTTTTTGAGCACCACGAAATTCGGGTCTAAGTTGAAAAAACCCGGAGAGCTTGAAAAGATGCTGTTTGAACTCCCAACCATGCCGCAGAAATAGCCACCGGGGAATCCAATCCTGGGGTCAAGTCTTGTTTTGCCACATTTTCTCCTGCTGCGCTGCACTATTCACCAGGAATCCGGGGTCGGCGCTTTACTTTTTTACTTTTTTTTCGTTCTATCCTAAAACCAAATTGAAAAAGTCATAAAGTCATGCACCGTGCACATTTTTCCGGTTTCCGCTCCCCCGGTTTTCCGTAACATTGTAACATTCGCACGCACCGACCCCAATTTCCTTTGTTTTGTGATTGAAGGGCGGATAGGCTCATTTTTTTCAAAACTGGATAGCTACTCGAAAGCTTATTGACAGGCGATTTCTATTTTGCTATAATAACGCCTAAAATGTGAATGAACAAAGAATTACGTGTAGAGTCAATATTGTAATTTTAGCTTTAATATAAAAAAGAGCTTAAAGCCTATTGACATACGCGTAAAATAATAACTATAGGAGAAAAAAATGAAAAAAACTATTTCACTAATTTTGGCGGCAGTTTTCATGATTGCTTTAGGTGTCGGTATTATGACAGCACTGGAGCAGCCGATCGAAGCAGCCACGAAAGGTCACCTGGTTTATGACAAAGTTGACAGCCTTTATTACTGTTTGGGCACTCCAGATAATTGTGCAGTCGCGAGGTAGAAAAGGTAAGAGTTGAAAAGGTTATAGGGGAGCTGAAAACTCTCCATAAACCATTCATTTATAACCCAAGTTTACCACTTGAG
>JAGLSW010000809.1 GCA_023135565.1 Candidatus Aminicenantota bacterium
TTTTGTTCAAACTTTTTTAAAAGTTTGGCCTCCCCGGCAGGGGCCGCCGGAGGCAAGAACGCTTTTGATTTTTTATCAGACTGCGGGTTTTTATTCACCCGTCTGTCTCTGCTGTATTTGCCGCGGAGCGGCTCATAGGCTCCCCACGCCGTGGGGTTTTAAAACAAATCAAAGCTTCCTACGTATTATCTATATGGCTTTTACGCTGTGTGATTTGAGATATGCAATTTGTGATTTGAATTTAGTGGGTTTGTAATGCTTAAGGAGGTGCTATGCGCAAAAAAAAATATTTAGTAACCCTTGTTATGGTGTTTGTTTTTATGTTCTCGCTTGCGTTGTTCTCCCAAACCGGGGAGGACTTCAGCCCGGAGATCCAAAAAGCGAAAAATTCTATCAAAGGCAGGATGATCCTCTCCCACGTGGAATTTCTCGCTTCTAAGTACTGCCGCGGCCGGAAAACCGGCACAGAAGGCATGGACGTGGCTATCCGCTATATCGAGTCGGTTTTCAAAGGCATAGGCGTGGAACCGGCAGGCAGGGCAGGTAGTTTTAAGCAGACTGTTTATTTAGAAACGGTTTCTCTTTCCGACCGCATCTACTTGCACATAGAAGAGAAAAAACACGGCGGCAAATTAGTCAAAAAAGTCCGGGTGGAAGAAGATTTCCTGCCGGTTAGTATCTCCGCGGAGAAGGAGGTTTCCGCGGCATTGGTTTTTGCCGGTTACGGCATCACCGCCCCGGAGCACAAATACGACGACTACAAAGGCATCGATGCCAGGGGAAAAATCGTTATTGCCCTGCGTTATGAACCGCGGGAAAAAGATGAATCCAGCCCTTTCAACGGCCGCAAACTGTCTAAATACGCCGCCCTGTTAAGCAAAATAAAGAATGCCCAAAAACACGGCGCAGTGGGCATTTTGTTCGTTACCGGCCCCCTGAATGGAGACTACCGCCGCCCCGATTCCAGCGGCGGCACCTACTGGCCTTGTTTATACGAAGAGAGAGCGAAAAAAACACGAAAAGAAGATTTTAAATACCTCTCATTCAACCCTCAGACACGAATCTCGGACGAAGATTTCGGTGTCACTATCCCGGCGGCTGCCATCGACGGCAGGCTTTGTGACAGCCTGCTGGGAAAAGGCCGCGGTCTGAAAAACATCCAGGAACAGATAGATAAAACCATGAAGCCCACTGCTTTTCCTCTCCCCAATATAAAAATTTCCATAGGGATCTATTTCGAGAAAGAGCCGCTGTCTGCTTACAATCTTGCGGCTAGAATCGAAGGCAGCGACCCGGAACTAAAAAAAGAGGTAGTTATCGTCGGCGCTCATTACGACCATTTAGGCAGGAACAACCGCGGCCAGTTTTATCCCGGGGCCGACGACAACGCTTCGGGCACTGCCGGGGTTATAGAGTTGGCCCGGGCCTTCCGGGACTTAGAGGTAAAACCCAAACGCACCCTGCTTTTTCTCCTGTTTGCAGCAGAAGAGATGGGCTTGTTGGGTTCGAGATATTATGCAGCGCACCCTATCTTCCCTTTAGACAAGACCCTGGCTGTGGTCAACATGGATATGATCGGCCGCAACGCTGTGGACCAGGTTTCTTTATTAGGCCGCTACCAGTATCCCGATCTCTACAAAATAGTGGAGAAAATTAACAACAAGACCGCTAACATGGATATCAACTTTAACGCCGAGGGTTCCCTGCGCAGTTCCGACCATATGCCTTTCATGAGAAATAACGTCCCCGTGATTTATTTAAATACCGGTTTTCACGACCAATACCACCAGCCCGAGGACACTGCGCAGCGCTTGCTCCCCGAAAAGATGGAAAAAATAGTTAGGCTGGTTTTTCTTACCCTTTACCGGGTCGCCGGCCTGCCGCCGGGGACCCGACTGCACAAAACCGAAAAAAACAAAAAGTAAGCGGAGGAGTCCACCATGAAAATAAAATTAACAATAATATTTATTTTGGTTTTTTCTGCCTTCATGCTGCCCCGGGAACCCGGGGAAATAGTAAAAAAATGTATCACTACCCTGGGTGGTGAGGCGGCATTGTCGCAATACAACGATTTTTCCGGCACAGGCACAAGCACAATGAAAATCAATTGGTACCGCGAATTTAGCGGTAAGTTCAAAATTATTCGCAAAGGCAGGAAATCCTGGACAAAGTCCGACTTAGATTTCGGATCCAGGACATTAGCCATGATCGAGTCCTTTGACGGCCGCACCGCCTGGACCGACAGGTTTAATACCGTGACCGATAAACCGGCCCTGGACTTCGAGTCCGACCTGCGCCATACTGTCACGGTGCTGTTGGATAAGCAAGCGGTTTTCACTACCGCTAAGGATGCAGAAATAGATGGCCGGGCGGCAGCAGGTATCGAAGCAAATGTAAAAGGCAGGAAAACCCTTTTCTTTATAGATAAAGAGGACTATACCATCCTGGAAATCGTCTTCAAAGACACTTATTTCAATGCCGATCGCGTCAAAGAGGAAATGGAAAAAAGAATCCGTTATAGTGATTATAAAAAATTCGCCGGTGTTTTGTTTCCCACCGGGGCGGTAATCTATAAAAAAGGCAAGAAACAGATAGAATACCACTTAGAAAAAGTTACGTTTAAACCCACAGTGCCCGGTTCTCAATTTCTCCGTCCTGAAGAGGAAATAGACTTTCGTTACTATGAAGAGAAATTTTTTTAACCCGGGCGGCAGTAAGTTTAAGGAGGTGTTATGCGCAAAAAAAAATATTTAGTAATCCCTATTATGGCGTTTGTTTTTATTATTTACCTGCCGTTGTTCTCCCAAACCGGTGAGGATTTCAGCCCGGAGATCCAAAAAGCGAAAAATTCTATCAAAGGCAGGATGATCCTCTCCCACGTGGAATTTCTCGCTTCTAAGTACTGCCGCGGCCGGGAAACCGGCACCTACGGTATGGATGTTGCCGGTAAATATATCCGCTCGGTTTTAAAAGGAATCGGTATAGAACCGGCAGGCCGGGCGGGCAGCTATTTTCAGCGTGTCCGTTTGGAAACATTCGATCTTTCCGACCGTAACTACCTGCACATCGAAGAGAAAAAACATGGCGGCAAATTAGTCAAAAAATGCGTGTTGGAACAGGATTACATCCCGGTTCTTCTTTCCGCGGAGAAGGAAGTCTCTGCTGCTTTGGTTTTTGCCGGTTACGGCATCACCGCCCCGGAGTACAAATACGACGACTACAAAGGCATCGACGTGAAAGGGAAAATCGTCCTGCTGATACGCGACGAACCCAGGCAGGATGAGGAATCCGGCCCTTTCGAAAGCAGGACGCTTTCCAAACACGGGACTTTTCTCAGCAAAATAGCGAATGCTCAAAAGCACGGCGCCCTGGGCCATCATCTTTGTTACCGGCCCCTTAGACGAAACCTACCGCCAGGCCGACTCCGCCGGCGGCACCGGCTGGACTTCCCTGTGGAAAAAGTGGGCCGGGAAGAATAGAAAAGAGGACTTCAAATACATGAAATTCAGGGAGGATATGCGCATCGTAGGCGAAGATTACGGCGTCACTATCCCGGTAATTTCTATCGACGGCAGGTTGGGAGACAGCCTGTTGGGCGAGGGCCGCTGCCTGAAAAGCATCCAGGAGCAGATCGACAAAAAGATGAAACCTGTTGTTTTCCCTATCCCCGGTAAAAAAATCTCCATGGGCGTCTATTTCAAAAAAGAGCCTGTAAACGCCAACAATATAGTCGCTAAAATAGAGGGCAGCCACCCGGAACTAAAAAAAGAGGTGGTCGTCGTAGGCGCTCATTACGATCATGTAGGCAGAGATAACCGCGGCCAGGTTTATCCCGGGGCCGACGACAATGCTTCCGGCACGGCTGCTGTGTTGGAACTGGCCCGGGCTTTCCGGGATTTAGAGGAAAAACCGAAACGCAGCCTGCTTTTTATCCTGTTTACGGCTGAAGAGAAAGGGCTTTTGGGCGCCCGTTACTATGTGGATAATCCTATTTTCCCTTTAGAGAAGACCCTGGCCATGATTAACTTAGATATGATCGGGCGCAACGACGTTGACCAGTTTTCGCTGTTGGGCCGTTATCAATACCCTGAACTCTATAAAATTATCGAAGCAGCCAACCGCGGCAGCGTCAACATGGAGATCAATTTTAGCGTGGAGCAGTTTGTTCGCAACTCGGACCATATGCCTTTTATGAGGAAAAATATCCCGGTGATGTTTTTCAACACAGGCGGCCATGAGCAACTGCACCGCCCCGGTGATACGGCGCGGCGCGTGCTCCCCGAAAAAATGGAAAAGATAAGCCGGTTGGTTTTCCTGTCTCTTTACAGAGCGGCCAACCTGCCGCCCGGCGCCCGGTTGGACAACCCCGGGCAGGAAAAATCCCATTAGAGGAGGATATTATGAAGAAGAAAACATTCTTATTATTGCTGTTGAGTTTAACGATCGTTTCTCTCCCGGTATTCTCCCAGGATGCCGGGGAATTGGCACGGAAGTGCGTACAGGCGTTGGGTGGTGAAGAGGCAGTGCGTTCATACGTAAATTTTTCCGCATCCGGTACGGCAAAAGTCAAATCTTACCGTGAAATGAACGGCACGGTTAAAATAGTCCGCCAGGGTAAGAAGAGTTGGACCCGGACCGATTTGGATTTCGGTTCTTCGCGGAAATATACCATCGTCGAAGCCTATGACGGCAAAATTGCCTGGAGTCAGAGGCGGAGTTCGGTGACTGACAAACCGGCGCTCAATTACGAATCCGACTCAGGGCACACGGTTCTCGTGTTGTTGGGCAAGCAGGCTGTTTTTTCGATGGCCCGGGAAACCGAGATAGGAGGCCGGAAAGCGGTGGGTATCGAAGCCGATGTAAAAGGCAAGAAAACCCTTTTCTTTTTAGACAAGGAGAATTATACTATCCTGGAGATCGTGTATAAGGACACCTATTTCGGCGACAAGGACACCAAAGAAGTGTTGGAGAAGCGTATTCGTTATGGGGATTATAAGAAGTTTGGTAGTGTGTTATTTCCAACCAGGAACGTGTTTTATGAAAAGGGAAAGAAGCAGAAGGAGTACCGTTTTGAAGAAGTTACTTTTAAATCTAAAACAGCGGATTCTTTTTTCCGGCGTCCGGTTAAGAAGCCTGATTTGCGTTACTACGCTGAGAGAATGCATTAACCCCACTCGCGTGGCCCCGTACGCACGGGGAGGCGATTAGCGGCTTCGTCGCAGGGGCAGCGAGTGAGCGTTTTTGATTCTAATTAATAAGAAGTTTTGTTCAAACTTTTCCAAAAGTTTGGCCCCCGGCCGGGCCGCCGGAGGCAAGCCTGCGGCTAAAAGTGCGGTGCGCCGCACCCTATGAGAAAAACTTCGTATATAGAAAAATTCCCAGGACAATTAGCGCCGCTATCACAGCCAGGATAATAACAACCCGCGCTTTGGAAGATTTCGCGGTTTTGATTTTGCCCGGGGGTTTGATGATCTTCGTTGTAGCTGCTTGCTTCTCTTGTTTTATCTGGTAGAGAGTGGCATCGATCAGGCGAATGAGACCTTCGGCATCTTTTACCCGGTCTTTAGGGCTTTTGGCCAGCATTTTGCCGAGCAGCGGCTGGTAAGGTTTTAAGCGCCCCGAAAATTGCGGCACCGGCTCTTCCATATGCTTCACAGCCAGGGACACCGCGTCTTTGCCCTGGTAAGGCGCTTTGCCTACCAGGGTTTCATACAGCACGATACCCAGGCTGTAGATATCGGCCCGGCCGTCTACTTTCAGCGCTCTTACCTGTTCCGGGCTCATGTATTTCGGCGTGCCTATGGACACCCCGGTGCGGGTCAGTTTTGTGTCCGAATGCAGCGCTTTGGCGATGCCGAAATCCACCAGCACCACTGCTCCGTCACTGCGGAACATAATATTATCCGGTTTTATATCCCGGTGAATATACCCTTTTTTATGGGCATAGGAGAGGGCTTTGGCCGTCTCTTTTATGATGTGCAGCGCCTCCGTCGGTTTCAGGGAACCGTTTTTATTCAACTTATCTTTCAGGCTCTCTTCTAAGTGCTCCATAGCGATATAGTAGCAATCTTTTTCTTTGCCTACATCGTAGATGGAAACGATATTGGAATGATGTAAATGAGCCGCGGTCCTGGCCTCTTTGATAAAGCGGCGCGTCAGCCGGGAATTATCGGTCATGGTAGGCAGGAGAACTTTCAACGCCACGGGCCGTTTCAATTTATCATCCACCGCCAGGTAAACGCGGGACATGCCTCCGGCACCCAGTGTCTTTTTAATTTTATAGCCGGGTATATTCGGTTTTTCCATATAATTTTATTCCTATTATTTATTTTTTTAACTAAGCCTTAAGTCGCTTCCTCGGGGATATTATACCATGAAAACATTCCCTTTAGCAATATTATTTTGGCTAACTATCCGGTTTTTAGCAAATGGGCATTCGCGAAAACTAAAGGTACTGCCTCCGGCGGCCCTGCCGGGGGCTAAACTTTT
>JAGLSW010000081.1 GCA_023135565.1 Candidatus Aminicenantota bacterium
TCAATTTAGGTGAGCGCTATAGCAAAGACGACAAAGTGCGCCGTTTCGCCAGTGAAGGCTGCCGCCCCCGCCTGCCCTGGGCTATGGCCCTGCCCAAATTCAAAAAAGACCCGGCTCTCATTATCCCGGTCCTGGAAAAACTAAAAAACGACGAATCCGATTTTGTGCGCCGCAGCGTAGCTAATAATTTGAACGACATCTCGAAAGATAACCCGGAATCGGTTTTGGATATTTGCGAAGGCTGGTACGGCCAGTCGAAACATACCGCTGAAATCGTCAAACATGCCTGCCGCACCATGTTAAAAGCAGGCAATAAGCGGGCCTTGAAAATTTTCGGGTACAGCAACCCGGCGAATATAGAGGCAGTCGATTTTCAATTCGATAAAGAAAAGATTCCTATCGGCGAAGACATACGTTTTTCTTTTGATTTGATCGTTAATGAAAAGAAGAAGGTCAAGGTGCGGTTAGAATATGCTGTATATTTTATGAAAGCCAACGGCAAATTATCCAAAAAAGTCTTTAAACTGAGCGAAAAGGAATACGCCCCCGGAACGCATGGAATATCTAAGAAGCATTCTTTTGCCGACATGTCCACCCGCAGGCATTACCCCGGCGAGCAGCGAATCTCTATCATCGTCAATGGCGAAGAAAAAAACAAAGCCTCGCTGGAATTGAAGCCCCATACGTAGACAGCCAACTCAAAATCGAGATAACCGGTTTACGGGAAGCCCCACGTGATCCGAGGCAGTTGGTCGAGAAACGGACGTCCCGGGGCAGCAGCCAACTGCTGGATACAGACAGGTGGCCCGGATTTGAGAAGAGTGAGTTGATTTGATGCAGCCAGGATCAAACCATCTTGAAAGACATAGATTTTTTGTTTGCAAATGTTGACAAAAAGAAGGATTTGATTTATATTGACCCTGGAGGTAAAAATGCAAAATCACTCTGAATCTATAATTGGTTTTCCTATTGGGCTCCAGGAAAAAGTCTTTGAGTATATCGAAGAATTTAGAAAAGGAGAAAGTGATGCCGGAGATTAGCCGGTTTTTGGGAATTATAATATTTATGAACTTTAACGACCATTCACCCCCTCATTTCCATGCAAAATATGGTGATTACCAGGTAACTATCGGGATTAAATCAGGAATCGTCGAAGGCAGATTTCCCCGGAGAGCTCTTAGACTTGTTATGGAATGGTATGGAATTCATAAAGACGAATTGATGGATAATTGGAACTCGATTATGGAGACGGGTGAATTTGAAAAAATTACGCCATTGGAGTAAAATATGTTACTTGAAGTTTTATCAGCAAAATATATCCAGGATTACCGGGTATCTCTAAAATTTAACGACGGTTACGTAACGACTGTCGATCTGGGGGAAATCCTCTTAAATGAAAAAAGAAAGATATTTAAACCTCTGCTGGACAAAAAATATTTCAAGAACTTTTCTGTTCGGTTAAATACGATTTGCTGGGAAAATGAAGCGGATTTTGCCCCGGAGTTCCTGTGTGAATTAGCGAAGCGTCAAGCAGACCTAACAACGAAAGCCCGGTCTGGATCAGCATCCACGTAGACCGGCCTGGATTCACCCATATTGTGGCGTCCTATAAAAGGACGGGGGAAGGCGAGTAAGCCTTTGTTTTTTTGGCCGGTATTAGAACAATCGTCCCGACGCGGCAGCGATTTTTTTTAGCCCATAAATAGAAAAACGAAAAGGAGTACGAAAAATAAAAAAAAACTGCCGCGTTCCAACCGGTAAGAGCAGCAGAAGCCAGATAGTTTCAAGAAATTATATTGCTAAGAGTAATTTATTTATGTTATAATGTTTTATCAAGACTATGATTGAAAAAAAACAGCCTCACAGTGGGAACTTGAAATATATAAAACATATCGCTGAATACCACACTGTAAGTGCCGGGACCAAGCTTTAAAAGAAAACCACCCAACGGTGGAATTTTGAAACACGGTAACATGTTATTATTACCGCGCTGTAAGCGCCCGCACTGTAAGTGCTCATCAGCGCCATGTAACGGCAAAAAAACTGTGGGGGAAATTTTCCCCTGTTAAAAAATAAACGGAGGTAAAAAAATGAAAAAAGGTTGTCTCGTTATTTTAGGAATATTCGTTCTTATCGCGGGCATTTTGGTTTTTGCGTCTGTCGGTTCTTACAACGGCATGGTAGCCAAAGACGAAAACGTAAAAGAAAAATGGAGCCAGGTAGAAAACGTCTACCAGCGCAGGTTGGACCTGATACCCAACTTAGTGGCAACGGTAAAAGGATACGCTGCCCATGAAAAAGAAACTTTCCAGGCCGTGACCGAAGCCAGGTCCCAGGCAAAAGGGAGTTTCAATATTTCGCCGGACCTGCTGAATAACCCGGAGATGTTCCAAAAATTCCAGCAGGCCCAGAATACCCTGGGCGGCGCTTTGCAGAGAATGATGGTGGTGCTGGAAAGATACCCGGATCTAAAAGCCAATGAAAATTTTCTCAGCTTGCAGAACCAATTGGAAGGCACGGAAAACAGGATCGCGGTAGAAAGGAAAAGATTCAACGAAGCTGCCCGGGATTTTAATACTTATATCCGCAAATTCCCCCGGGTCATCCTGGCCAATCTCTTCGGTTTCCAACAGAAACCTTATTTCCAGGCCCAGGAAGGAGCCCAGGTGGCGCCGAAAGTGAAATTCAACTAAAGGAGATAATAGGAATAAAATGGCTGCAATCAAACTAAGCAAAGAGAACTTAAAAGAGATAAAAAAAGCAGTGCATGAAGCGGAAAGTAAAACTTCCGGGGAAATCGCCACTGCTTTTATAAAAGAGAGCGATGATTATGCCGTCTATGAACTCATTTTTGCCGTTATCTGCGGGTTTGTATACTTTACGGTTTTGATGTTTTTCCGGCATCCGGTCGAAAGCATGCTCAAAAATATGTCCTGGGACTATTCTATAGATTACCTGCTGCTCTTTTTCGGTTTTTCCACCTTTTTAGTGATCTCTCTTTTTTATCTTTTAGCCAACCTTCCTTTTATAGACAGGCTAATCGTACCGAAAAAAGTGATGCGTATAAAAGTAAACCGGAGGGCGGTGCGGTATTTCATGGAATCGGGAGTATACAAAACAAAGGATCGCACCGGCATACTCATCTTCATTTCCGCTTTAGAGAGAAGGGTCGAACTGCTGGCCGACAGCGGTATCAGCGGCAGGATAGCCCGGGAAAAATGGACGGATATAGTCGATCATATCACAGCAGGTATAAAAACCGGCAGTCTGACAGGACACCTGACACAGTCCATCGAGGAATGCGGCAGCTTACTGGCGGAGCATTTCCCCATCCAACCGGACGACGTCAACGAAATCGAAGACGATATCGAAATTTTGGAGAAATAACCATGAAAAAGATATACTGCTTGTTCTTACTGGTTTTAATTTTTTTACCGGGCCGGACGCTTTTCCCGCTGGACGTTCCCGCTTTAACCGGCAGGGTGAACGATTACGCCGGTATATTAGACGCGGGCCAGGCAAGCCGGTTGGAAAACCTGCTGCGGGATACCGAAGAAAAAACTGCGTCCCAGGTATATTTGCTCACTATCAAATCTATGCAAGGCACGGACATCGGGGACTTTTCTATGCGCGTGGTCGAAAAATGGAAACCGGGACAAAAAGGCCTGGATAACGGCGTACTGCTGTTAATCGCCATGGCGGAAAGAAAGATCAGGATAGAGGTGGGCTATGGCCTGGAGTCCATATTAACCGACGCCAAAAGCGGCTACATTATCCGCAACCTTATCGCAGCCCGCTTCAAGCGAAAAGACTACGCTGCCGGTATACAATCGGGCTTAGGCGCCATCACCGGCATCATAAAAAAAGATTTCGACATCACACCGGAGCAGTTGGCAAAATTCAGGAAAGAAAGCAAAAGGTCTAAGGGAGAGCAATTCCCCATCGGTGGAATAGTATTTATCATTATTATACTGCTGAGTATATTTAAAAGAGGCAGCAGAGGAGGATACCGCACCGGCACACCCTGGATATTCTTCGGCGGCGGTATAGGCGGCAGTCGCGGTGGTTCCGGTGGTGGTGGGTTCGGCGGTTTTTCCGGCGGTGGAGGCGGAAGTTTCGGCGGCGGCGGCGCCTCTGGCGGTTGGTGAACATTGCAAAATTAGCAATTAGCA
>JAGLSW010000810.1 GCA_023135565.1 Candidatus Aminicenantota bacterium
CCCCGGCAGGGCCGCCGGAGGCATAGTATGTATAATAAAATAAATGCAAAAAATAGAAAAAATCCTAAATAAGACACTGCGGTTAGAAAAACTCACCAAAGCAGAACTGGCCTCTCTCTTAGAAATTAGAGAAAAAAAACAAGTAGCTGCTCTTTTCAAAACCGCCCGCAAACTGCGCACAAAATTTTTCCGGGACAAAATATATATTTACGGTTTTCTTTATATAAGCACTTACTGCCGCAACAACTGCCGTTTCTGTTTCTACCGTTCGGAGAATAAAGACTCGCTACGCTACCGTAAAAACGAATCCGAAATCATAGACTCCGCCCTGCGCTTGACCGAATCGGGGGTTCATTTAATCGACCTGACCATGGGCGAAGACCCGGAATTTTTCGATTACCGGGACAAAAACCGCGGCGTTTCCGGAACCGGTTTCGCCAACTTACTGCGATTAGTGGAATCTGTTAAGAAAGCTTCCGGGCTGCCGCTGATGGTTTCGCCCGGAGTAGTTGAGGAGCAAGTTTTAGAAGAATTAGCCGGGGCCGGAGCAGATTGGTATGCTTGTTACCAGGAAACCCATAACCTCTCTTTGTTTAAAGAACTGCGTCCGGGACAAAACTATGAAAAAAGGCTCCAGACAAAACTCCTGGCTCACAAATACGGTCTGCTGACCGAAGAGGGGGTGTTGGCGGGTGTTGGTGAAACCGCGGCGGATATGGTTGATTCCATAGCAGTTATGGAATCTCTAAAAACAGACCAGGTCAGGGCGATGAATTTTGTTCCCAGGAAAGGCACTCCCATGGAGAACTTTCGCGTAGACGACCCGCTGCGGGAAATGATCTATACTGCGGTGATGCGGCTGGTTTTTCCGGACCGTTCGATCCCCGCTACCTTAGATGTGGAAGGTTTGTCGGGTTTGAAAAAAAGGCTGAATGCAGGGGCTAATGTGGTTACTTCGATAGTGCCCCCGGAGCGCGGGCTGGCCGGGGTCGCCCAAAGCTGCTTAGATATCGACGACAATAGGCGCTCTATTAGCGGCGTTTTGGCAGTGGCGGCAGAATGCGGCCTGCGGGCAGCTTCGTTGAACGATTACTTAGATTGGACACAAAAAAGGCGGAGCGAAAAATTGTCTTTTAGGAGAAATTATAATGATCTTTGATATATTTGCCTCCGGCGGGCAGGGGGCTCTTTTGAAAAACCGCCCCCTGCACCCCCACAAAACTTTTGTTGAGCCCATTTGGTGGGCAAAAATAAAGGAGGCAATATGTTTACAGCAATAATAGGCGGCGGACTGCAGGGCATCGAGGCGGCTTACCTGTCTCTTAAAGCGGGCCGGCAGGTGATGATTATAGATAAAAATCCCCTTGCCCCGGCTGCCCGTTTAGGCCATATTTTCCTGCGCGAAGATGTCACCAAAAGAGAAGATTTGTTCCGCCTGCTGCCCGGCGTAGACTTAGTGATCCCGGCTTTAGAAAACGATGCGGCTATTGCCGCGATTATCGACGGCTGCCAGGCCGGGGATATGCCATTGGCTTTCGATGGCGCGGCTTACGCTCTATCTGCTTCGAAAATCGAGTCGGATGAACTTTTTGCCCGGTTAGGCATTCCTGCTCCCCTACCCTGGCCGCGGGCAAAGTTCCCGCTAATTGCCAAACCTTCCGAAAGCAGCGGCAGCAGGGGAGTAAAAATAATCCGCAGCCGCGCCGAATTGGAAGCTGTTTTTCCCGGTCCCGGTGCGGCGAAGGATTGGGTTTTGCAAGAGTATATCAAAGGGCCGTCTTATTCTTTAGAAGTGGTTGGCGTACCCGGTTTTTACCGGGCGCTGCAGGTGACGGATTTAGAAATGGATGCGGTTTTCGACTGCAAGCGGGTGACAGCGCCGACCCGGTTGGCCCCGGAGTTGTGTGAGCGCTTTGTGGAAATATCGCTGCAAATTGCCGCAGCCATATCTTTAAAAGGGATCATGGATGTTGAAGTGATCTTGCACGAAGGGCAGTTAAAAGTACTGGAAATCGACGCCCGGCTGCCCAGTCAGACTCCGGTAACGGTATTTTGGTCTACCGGGATAAACATGGTAGAGATGTTAGGCGACCTTGCAGCGCAAGGAAATACCACCGACTCAAGCAACAAAACACAATCAAAAGTTTTTGCAGGGGTGCAGGGGGCAGTATTTTCAAAAAGCGCCCCCTGCTCGCCGAAGGCAAAAAAAAACAAAATAGCAAACCCCCGCGGCGTAGTTTTGGAACATATAAAAGTTTCGGGAAACACGCTGCAAGTCTGCGGTGAACGAATTATGAAAGATGCCGGCACGCTGTGTATTCAGCCCGGTTTTTTCGGTGCGGATGAAGCCATCGGCGATTATGCGGAGGGCAAAAGGGACTGGGTTGCCACGCTGATCGTAAGCGGCGCGGACTGCGAAGAAGCGTGGAACAAGCGGAACGCGGTTATTAAAAACATAAAACAGCACATAAAATAAATGACAAGATTAAAAGTAGAAGATATCAAAGGCATTGCCGGTAGTTTACAGCAGTACGACGAAGAACTGCGCCGCAAAACCGGTTGTACGTTGCAAGAAATCGCTTGCCACGCAGTAGGTATAAAAAAAACGTCGCTGCTGCCGTCTATGACTGTGGTAAAGGCCGCGGTAGTGCCTATCAAAAGCGGTAAAGGCATCATCGGGGGTTTCGCGCAATCTGTGCAGGCCATATTGGCACATATCGGTTTGGATGCGTTTGTTACCGGGCAGAGCGACGCCGCCGGTATGGCTGAAGCTTTCGAGAAAAAAGCGCGGTTGGTTTTTGCCGCCGACGACAGCCGTTTCGTGGCCTTTAACCTGGAAAAGCGCACTGTTGTAGACAATGCGGCGGCTGCGGGTAAAGGTTTTGCCGCCGGGTTGGATTTGCTGGCCGGGGGGGTGAAAGGAAAAAAAGTCCTGGTATTAGGCTGCGGACCTGTAGGCGCTGCCGCAGTTTTTGCACTGACCGGTTTCGGCGCGCAAGTATCGGTTTACGATATCGACCCGGAGCGCAGCCGCCAACCGGCAAAAAAAATATCGGTAAAAGCCTATCATGATAACCTGCCTCTTGCCCTATCTGAGCACCGTTTGATTATCGACGCCACCGATGCGCCGGGAATCATCAGCGAAGAATTCATCAGGCCGGGAACTTTTATCGCAGCGCCCGGTATGCCCCTGGGTTTGACACGCAGGGCGGTAAAGAAAATTGGCGACCGTCTCCTGCATGACCCGCTGCAAACCGGTGTGGCGGTCATGGCTGTAGAAGCGCTGCACCCGTCGGCCCCACATGCGTAGGGGACGATAAGTCGCTTCGCCGCAGGGTGGTGCCTTTGATTCTAAATAATAAAAAGTTT
>JAGLSW010000811.1 GCA_023135565.1 Candidatus Aminicenantota bacterium
CACTACCCAGTGACCCCTTTCCACTACCCAGTGACCCATCTACACCGCCCCTCAAAAGGAGAAAAGACTAACGTTTATGGCTCTTCATTGAAGATCGATCATCGATGATAACAGCGCATTTTTTCCAGGCTGTCTACGTGGGCGGTGCATAGGTTACAGTTAATGCAGGTTGATTTTTGGGTTTCGCCGGAAAGAATCCTGGCCGGGAAGTCAGGCTCGCGGAGCAGGGGGCGGCATAACGACACCCCGTCCAAACCGGAAGAACTTAGACAATGAACCATCCCGGCGGCAGTGCGCAGCCCCCCTACCGGGATTACCGGCAGGGCCGTTTCTTTTTTGATCTTTGCCGCGGCAGCTTCGTTGTAATTCTCTTCGAAAGGCAAAAAACGTTTTAAATAATGGGGCGCATAAAACTTTTTCCAGGCTTTTTGCAGTAGTTGGGGAATGCGGTTGAACATAGGATTTACTTTTAGAATCGTATTTATAGGACAGGCGCCGCGCATGGTGTTTAAGGCATACTCCGAAGTGCCGCAGCTAATCTCCACCGCGTCTATTTGCAATTCTTCCAGCTTTTTCACAGTCGCGATGGTGCTCTCTAAATTCACCCCGGGTACGTTATCTTCGTTATGGCTCAGTTTTACCAGGATAGGGAAATCGCCGCCGCAATTTTCCCGTATCTTTTCGATGATTTTTTCTACGAAAAGATTGCCGCCCGCCCAACAGTCCCGGCGCTTGTTCGTCCAGGGCGAAAGGAACTGGTGAATCAAATAGCCGTGGGCGCCATGCAGTTGCACGGCGTCGAAACCCGCTTCCTTAGCGCGGCCCGCCGCCCTGCCGAAATCCTCGATTATGGCTTCGACAGCCGCGTCGTCCAGGGTTTTTACCCGCTGCCTGTAATAGGTGCATTTCTTCGAGGAAACCCCTACCACAGGCCGGCCGGTTTTTTCGCGCCGGGTCTGGCGGCCGCAGTGGGCGATCTGCATGATCAACGTCACCAGCGGCGCATCCCGTCGCACCCGGTTGACTATTTCACGCCAGGGCGCTATTTTATCGTCGGAATCTATGCCGTACTGCAGCGGGTGCATGGAGCGGCCCTCTATCGATATGTAAGCGAAACCGGTAATAATAGCGCCCACCCCGCCGCGGGCCAGTTCTGAAAAGAAACCGGCGGCTTCCGGCGTTGGGTTTCCATCCCTATCGCCGTAACCGTCGCAGGTGGCGGAGCGGATGAAACGGTTTTTGATAGTAAGGTTTTTTAATTGCAGCGGTGTGTGTAAGATTTCCACGGCTGCCGGTTTGTTCGTTTGTTTTTTCATTTTTCCTCTGCTATTCTTTAAGCCTTATTTTACCACAAGAAACAAAAAAAAAGAAAGCGTTTTATCAATGTTCAATGGTTCAAAAAAACGAAGATAACACCCCTCATAGGCTCCTCACGCCGTGGGGTGCAAAAGACGCTGCTTTATGGTAAAATAACCATTGAACTTAAAAAAAATTTTTATCTTCTGGTACCCCCTTGCCGCTGCCTGGCTCATGATGGCCTGCGAAAATCCCTTCCTGGCCGCAATCATCGCCAGGCTCGCCGAACCGAAATACAACCTGGCCGCTTTTGGCGTGGCTTTTTCTTTTGCGCTGATAGTGGAAGCGCCGATCATTATGCTGATGACCGCTTCTACAGCCTTAGTAAAAGATAAGGACGGTTTTGTTAAATTATATCGCTTCTCTTTCGTCCTCAATATGGCAATCACCTTTATCATGATAATCGTTCTTTTACCCCCGGTTTTTTATCGGCTTACCGTAAAATTGATGGAACTGCCGACCAATGTGGCCCGCTTAACCCATACGTCTCTCTTACTGCTGCTGCCCTGGCCCGCGGCCATCGGGTTTCGCCGTTTTTACCAGGGTATACTGATAGGCAGTAACCTGACCCGCCGGGTGGCTTATGGCACTGCTGTGCGCCTGATTACCATGACCGGCGCGGCATTGATTTTTTATTCTCTTAAAATAAAAGGGGCATTTGTGGCCTGTGCCGCCCTCTCTACCGGTGTGGTTTTCGAAGCCGCGGCAAGCAGGATAATGGCTCACAGCACCATAAAATCATTATTAAAAATAAAAGCTCCGCCCAAAAACGTCAAACCCCTGACTTACCGGTTCATTACGAAGTTTTACTATCCATTGTCGATAATGAGTATTCTTTCTTTAGGCGTACATCCTATTGTCACTTTTTTTATGGGCAAGAGCCGTTTCCCCATAGAATCTTTGGCAATTCTGCCGGTCGTCAACTCCTTATGCTTTGTATTCAGGAGTTTCGGTTTGTCCTTCCAGGAAGTAGGTATTGCTCTTTTGGGAGAAAAAAACAAAAACTACATCCCTATCCGCAACTTTGCGCTGCTGCTGGGCACCGCTGTGGTAGGAGGTCTGGCGTTGATTGCCTTCACACCCCTGGCCGGCGCCTGGTTTGTCGAAGTTTCGGGGCTTAAAGCGGAATTGGCCCGTTTCGCTTATCTTCCCACTCAAATCTTAGTGCTGCTGCCCGGCCTGTCGGTTTGGATATCTTTCCAGCGTTCTTTACTGGTTAATACGCGAAACACAGCCCCGATTTCCCGGGCTACCGCCATCGAAGTGATATTAATCACCCTGTTCCTCTTTATCGCTATTAAATATCTGCACATAATCGGGGCGGTTGCCGCGGTTTTAGCTTATACCCTGGGCAGGATAGGGGCCAACCTGTACTTGCTGCCTTTTCAGCGCCGTCCTAAAAAAATGTAAAAACGCAAAAAATTTTCGCCCCGTTAGGTTTAATATACCCCGGTAACCCATTTATAACCGGGATTACACGGTAATTTCGGCGGCACTTTAAAAATCGGTTATATTCTGGTATAATATAGACATGACACGAAATAAAAAAATTTGCAAACGTGCTTACGCGCTGCAATTGTTGAAAAGAAGAGGCGCTTACCCCTTAATCAAAATAATTAATAGGAGGAAAAAATGAACCCTGAGTTTGAAAAAAATGTAGTGAAAACGGAGATTTTCCACAAAGATTATAATCTCGACAAGAAGAATAACCTGGAGACCCTTCCCCAAAAACCCGCTGTTTTCGGTATCTTCAGCATTATTCACGATACGCCGGTACACCCCAGGTACGTCGGCGCTGCCGACGATCTACAAAAGGCTGTTAAGGACGTATTTGAAAATCCCGGCAGCGAAGGATTAAAGAAATTTATGCAGGGGGCCTGGATCCAGATGCTGTGCTACGAATTGATAGAGGGCTCCGGCGCAGAAGAACTCAAGAAAAAAGAAGAAGAATGGACTAAAAAATATGAACCCCAGGTCACGGAAGAAGGTGAATATCCCGAATATAAATACGTGTGGCCGGGAGATCAGAAAAAAGATTGAGTCCCTGCAAAAAATTCCACAGCCAGATAATGAAACCTTTATAGTCCTGGAGAAGCATAACATCCCCGGGAATTAGCCATATATTTTTTCTAATGGAGAGTAGAAATCTGTAAAAAAAACAGGTTTTTTTCGAAATTGCACGTAAAACCATTAAAAATGTTAGGTATCCGTAGAAACCTATTGATTTGCTTTCAAAGAACGCCTATATAAAAGGAAAAATCGCCTTTCTTCCAGTCCCGGAAATTCCCGGGAAATCGAATATTTTGACCTTACAAGAAAAGTGCATACTCCGAAAACGCTTTATTATAAAGGGTTTCGAGAGATCGGGTAAATGACCGGACACCTAACAAAATTGTATCTTGACAGGTGTTGTAATTTGTAAGAATATTAGTAATTCAAAGAGTTCGTTTACTCTTTCCAGGTTTTTGATATTTCTCTGACTTAAGAATTTAACGAAATTTTGCTTTGAAAGCAAAGCGAGAGTTTATAATTTCAAAGTGGCTATTACAATGGCGGCAGCTTACACTAAATGGAATACCCGGGAAACCTGCTGCAGGAAAAACGATACAGATATTAGACTAAAAAAATAGATTAGGTGAAAAAATGACAGGATTAGGTAAAAAAGAAATTCGGGATGTTTATGCATTGACTCCCATGCAGGAGGGGATGCTCTTTTATTATTTGAAGAATCCCGAAAGCGATCTTTATTTCGAGCAGTTAAACCTGCGAATTTCCGGCAGTATAGAAATCGAACTCTTTGAAAAAGCCTGGGGTTTTGTGGTGGCGAACAACGAGCTGCTGCGTACGGTGTTCCGCTGGCGGAAGGTGAAAGAGCCGGTACAGATGGTTTTAAAAGAGCACCGGCCGGAGATAAGAGTTCTTGATTCCCGGTATCCTGTCCCTGGTGTACTGCCGCGAAGCGGCTTAGAGGGTGCACCCGCCGGGTGCTATGATTTTTTATCGGACCCCCGGCATCCTGTCCCTGTTGTACTGCCGCGAAGCGGCTTAGAGGGTTCATCCGCCGGGTGCTTCGATTTAACGCAAGTGCCTTTCCGGGTTACACTGTGCAAAATAGAGGCAGAGCAATATGAAATGATTATCAGCAATCATCATATTCTTTATGATGGCTGGAGTAACGGGATTATTTTGCGGGAGTTTTTTGCTGCTTACGAAGCGTTGGCTGCCGGGAAAGAGCCGCAAAAACCGGTCAAAACGAAGTTTAAAGAGTATATAAAATGGCTAAAAGACCGGGATCAGGGTGACCGGGAGAAGTACTGGAAAGAATACTTAGCCGGATTCGACGCCCCTACTGTGTTGTCTGTAAAGCGGCCCGGCGGCGGGGAAGTCGGCGCTGCCGGAAATTTTAAAACCCGGTTGACTAAAGATTTCCGGGTAAAGTTGGAGGATTTTGCTAAGGAACACAAAGTCACCCCCGCCTCATTGCTTTACAGCGCTTACGGCATCCTGTTACAAAAGTATAATAACAGCGGCGATGTGATTTTTGGCGCCACGTCGGCGGGCAGAGCGGCGAAGATAAAGGGTATCGAGGATATGGTCGGGTTATTCATAAACACCCTGCCGCTGCGTGTAAAAAGCGAAAGTGGAGAAACGGCAGCCGACCTGTTCAAAAAAGTCAATGAAGCAGTGCAAAAGCGGGAGCAGTATGAATCCACCCCGTTAGTGGATATAAAGGCGTACAGCCCCTTAGACAGCACGGAAGAGCTATTCGATTCCATCGTAGTGATAGAGAATTATCCCCTGGATGCCGCGGCGCTGCAAGGCAGCCGGTTGAGTATAGAGTCTTTTTCTATGTTTGAAATGACCAACTATGATCTTACCCTAACTATCGCTTTATCCGCAGAGATCGAAATAGATTTTGTTTATAATAGTGAATTGCTTGAAAAGGGAGTAATAGAGAGATTATCCCGTCATTTCATCAATATTTTAGACGTCATTTTATTTAATCCCGGCAGCGAATGCAGTACATTGGATATTTTATCCACTGGAGAGAAAAGACAACTCCTGGTAGATTTTAACGATACCGCGGCGGATTATCCTAAAGATAAAACTATACATGCGTTATTCGCAGAGCAAGTAGAAAAAACGCCGGGAAATACAGCTTTAATAAGCCCTGCGCCGGCAGAGGGAAATCATGAATATCGAATCGCCGACACTATTCTCAGCTATAAAAAATTAGCCGAAGACGCTGATTTTTTAGCCGCGCTATCGGTTGAGAAAGGAGTTCAAACCGGGACTATAGTGGGATTAATGGTGGAGCGGTCTATCGAGATGGTTGTCGGTATACTCGGTATATTAAAAGCAGGAGGCGTTTATCTGCCCATCGACCCCACTTACCCGCAGGCCAGGAAGGATTATCTTCTCAGGGACAGCGGCGCGAATTTATTGCTAACCACCCGGCGGCAAAGTAAAAAAGCCGGGGCAGCGGGAATGTGGCAGGGAGAGACAGTGTTTTTAGATGCCCCGGTTAAGGCTGAGGAAAAGGCTGAGGTTGAGGTTAAGGAGGCGGGAATTCCCTCCTCAGCTTTCTATTCGTCCCATATGTCCGATTCCTCCCATCCCGCCTATGTGATTTACACTTCCGGTTCTACCGGCAGGCCCAAAGGGGTGCTGGTAGAGCACAAATCCGTGGTAAACATACTTACTGCCTTACAAAAAGAATATCCCCTGTTAGAGTTCGACACTTATTTGCTAAAGACATCGTTTCTATTTGATGTATCTGCCGCGGAACTGTTCGGCTGGTTTTTGGCCGCAGGCAGGTTAGCCATATTAGAGCCGGGAGGAGAGAAAGATCCCAAAAAGATAATCGCAGCCATCGAGCGTTATGCGGTCACTCATATAAATTTTGTTCCCTCTATGTTTAATTTATTTGTAGACGCCCTGGATCCAGGGAACGTAAAAAAGCTATCTACCTTGAAATATATATTTTTAGCAGGGGAAGCGCTGCTGCCCGAACCGGTAAACAAATTCAAGAACCTGGATAGCAGTATTGTCCTGGAAAACATATATGGACCCACTGAGGGCACGGTATATTCAAGTAATTATTCGCTTTCCTCCTGGACAGGTAAGGGGATTATTCCTATCGGCAAGCCCATGCAGAATATCGATCTCTTTATTTTGGATAAGGAAAATAATTTACAGCCCATAGGAGTTCCCGGCGAATTGTTTATTGCCGGGGAAAACCTGGCCCGCGGTTACATCAACAATCCCGAACTCACTGCCGAGAAGTTCCAACTCGATTTTTATAAGTCCGATAAGTCCTATAGTACCTATAAAACAGGTGAGGGTGCGGTGCACCCATCTTCTGAAAGTCTCACCACTCACCACTCACCGATCACTCTTTACCGTACCGGGGATTTGTGCCGTTGGCTGCCGGACGGCAATATAGAATTTCTCGGCAGGATGGATTTCCAGGTCAAGATCAGGGGTTTCCGCATCGAATTAGGGGAAATAGAGAATATTTTGTTACAGCATAAAGATATAAAAGCAGCGGCAGCAGCATCTCTTGAGGATAAAAGCGGTGAAAGATATCTTTGTGCATACATAGTAAGTGCAGTCCCGGGCCGCTGCCCGGAGAGCGGGGAGCTTCGTGAATATCTGACTGCCCGGTTACCCGGTTATATGGTTCCCTCATATTTTGCAGCGCTTGAAGAAATGCCCCTGACCTCTTCAGGTAAAGTGAACCGGAAAGCGCTTCCCGAACCTGAAAAAAAATCAGCAAAGGAATATGCTGCGCCTGAAAGTGAAGTGGAGAAAAAACTGGCCCGGATATGGTCCCGGGTATTAAATATCGATCTTGCTGTAGTTGGCAGGGAGGATAATTTTTTCGAGATAGGCGGCCACTCTTTGAAAGCAGCGCGGTTGTCGGCCCTCATCCACAAAGAATTCGATGTGGAAATTCCACTGGCTGAATTTTTCGAAATCTCCACTATAAAAAGTTTAGCCAACTATATTAAAAACAAAGAAACCAATAGATACATAGGCATCGAACCCGCCCTAAAAAAAGAATATTATTCTTTATCCCCGGCTCAGAATAGGTTGTATGTGTTACAGCAGATGGAGAGTGAGAATCGTGTTTACAACATGCCCGGTGTGATGCTGTTAGAAGGTGAGGTAGAACCTGAAAAAGTCGAGCAGGTATTTTTAGAATTGATTGCCCGTCATGAGAGTTTGCGCACTTCTTTTGCTGTAGTCGATGAACAGCCCGTGCAAAAGATACACAGTCCCGAAGAGATCGATTTCAAAATAGAATATAAAGATTTAGCCACAGAGCACACAGAGGACACAGAGGGGGGAGGAGAAAATTACAAATTACAAATCCCAAATTACAAACAAATTACAAGTCATAAAACCCAAATCACAAACATAGCCGAAGAGAAAAAAGGGGACAGGCAAGAGAATTATTTAAACTCTGTGTTCTCTGTGCCCTCTGTGGCTAAAAAAAACCCTGAGAGTGCAAACGAGAGTTCCCCTCATCATTCATCATTCATAATTCATAATTCAATTCTCAAATTTATACGCCCTTTCGATCTCTCGCAGGCCCCGCTGATAAGAGTAGGATTAATAAAAATAGAAGAAGAAAAACATATCTTAATGGTAGATATGCATCACATCATATCGGACGGCACCTCTATAGGGATACTCACCAGGGAGTTTATGGCACTATATACCGGGGAAGAATTACCTGCCGCTTTATTCCAATATAAAGATTATGTTGAGTGGCAGCAAAACGACAGGCAAATAGAAGCGGTAAAAAAACAAGAAGATTCCTGGTTGGAACGGTTTTCAGGAGAGGTCGCCCTGTTAAATCTTCCTACCGATTACCCCCGTCCCCCGGTACGGGAATTTAAGGGGGGCACCCTGTACGTGGAGATAGAAAAAGAAAATACCGGGGCATTAAAAACACTGGCAATGGAAGAAGATGCCACTCTTTTTATGGTGTTACTCTCGATATATAACGTCTTACTGGCTAAACTCAGCGGCCAGGAGGATATCATCGTCGGCACGCCCACAGCCGGCCGCGGCCATGCCGACCTCCATGACATAATCGGCATGTTTGTCAATACCCTGGCGCTGAGAAATCATACGGCGAGTAGTAAAACTTTTAGGGAGTTCCTAAATGAAGTAAAAGAGGGTACCTTAGCTGCCTTTGAGAACCAGGACTATCCTTTTGAGGACCTGGTGGGACAAGTAGTAGTCAAAAGGGATCCGGCCCGTAATTCTTTGTTCGATGTGATGTTTGCCCTGCAGAACATAGACCTTCCCCTGGAAGGAAACCCCTTACTGAAGCTGAAACCTTATAAATATGAAACCGGTATGGCAAAATTCGACCTGGAATTCAATATATTTGAAGAGGGGGAGGCTCTTTCTTGTAGGATCGAGTATGATAGATCATTGTTTAAAAGAGAAACCGCTGTTAGGTTCGGTCTTTATTTTAAAGAGATCGTCTCTTCCATCGTAGAAACGCCGGACAGGAAACTGTGCCGGTTAGAGATGATACCCGCGGAAGAGAAAGAGCGGCTGTTATATGATTTTAATGACACAGGGGCGGACTATCCACGCCATAAAACCATCCATGAGTTGTTCGAGGAACAAGCGGCCGGGACCCCGGAGAGTATTGCCGCAGCAGGAATAACCGGGGCTGGGCCTACTGCTCTCAGCTACCGGGAAGTAAATAAAAGGTCGGGTCAACTGGCTCATTTGTTGATAAAAAGAGGAGTCGAACCCGGTGCCATCGTGGGTTTAATGGCAGAACCTTCAGTGCAGATGATTACCGGGCTTTTGGGAATATTAAAGGCAGGAGCCGCCTATTTGCCCATAGACCCCGGGTATCCCGAAGAGAGGAAACGCTATATGCTGGCGGACAGCAGTGCAAAGCTGCTGCTCACTACTAAGAGTTTACCGGTAGAAGTAAACGATTTGGCAATGACTGAAATCGAGACCCTGTGTATAGATTCCCCCTTTGAGGATAAAGATGAGGTTGACGGCGCTGTCCCTTCTTTTTCCCGGGTGTCTCCTTTGGCTTATGTGATCTACACCTCAGGTTCCACCGGTAGGCCCAAAGGGGTGATGGTGCAGCATCGCGGCGTAGTCAGGTTGGTGAAAAATCCGAATTTTATAGATTTTCAAGAGGGGAAACGTTTGTTGATGACCGGGGCGCTCACTTTCGATATATCCACCTTAGAAATATGGGGACCTTTGTTGAACGGCATGAGTTTATACTTAGTGGATAGAGATACTATCATGGATGTTGAGAAATTGGGGAATGCCGTGGTTAATAATGAGATAAACGTACTGCATTTGATCCCACAGTTATTTAACCGTTTTTTTGAACAGGCTCCCGGTATGTTTGCCGGGCTTGAATATTTCCTGGTTGGAGGAGACCTGGTCAAGCCGGGTCCGGTGGAAGGGCTGCGGAAGATGTATAATCACATAAAAATCGTCCATTGTTACGGCCCTACGGAAAACACTACTTTTTCTACTACTTACGCGGTGGAAAAAGAGTGTGGGGAGAGGCTTTCTATAGGCAAACCCATTAATAATTCCAGCGTGTATATCCTGGATGGATACAAAAAATTACAGCCTGTAGGCGTTCCCGGCGAGTTATATGTCGGCGGTGATGGGCTGGCCCGCGGCTACTTGAACAACCCCGAATTAACAGCAGAAAAGTTTATTAATAGGTCGTATAGGGAGGATAGGTCTTATAAGTCCTATAGGACCAATACTCTTTACCGTACCGGCGATTTAGCCCGTTGGCTGCCGGATGGGAATATCGAGTTCTTAGGCAGGATGGACCACCAGGTAAAGATCAGGGGCATTCGTATCGAAGTAGGGGAGATACAAAATCGTCTCATGGAGCATAAAAATGTAAAAGATGCCGTTGTCATCGACCGGGAAGACCGAAGTGGAGAAAAATATCTCTGCGCCTACATAGTGCCGCACAGCGCGGTGCAGGGGGAACATACAGGGGAACTAAGGGCGTACCTGGCTGAGATATTACCGGGTTATATGATTCCCTCCTATTTTATGCAATTGGAGAAAATACCTTTAACCGCCAATGACAAAGTGGATAGGAATGCCCTACCTGAGCTCGATTTTACCGCCACCGCTGCATACACTCCCCCAGGGAACGAATCGGAAGAGAAGTTAGCGGGGATATGGGCGGATATCCTGGGAATAGACCGTGGCTCCATCGGTATAGATGCGAATTTTTTCGAATTAGGCGGTCACTCTTTAAAAGCCACCATGTTGGCTGCCAAAATCCACAAAGAACTGGATGTAAAAATAAAACTGCCCGATATCTTCATGAAATCTACCATAAGGGAACTGGCCTCTTTTATAGAAACAGCGGCAGCAGACAGGTTCGTATCCATAAAACCGGCAGGGCAAAAGGATTATTACCTCTTATCAGCGGCCCAGAAGCGGTTGTATCTTTTGCAGAAATTTGCGGACAGCGGGATGACTTATAACATGCCCAGGGTAATGAGCCTAAAGGGAGAAACGAGCAAAGAGCGCCTGGAAGAAGTATTCCGCCGGTTGATAGAGCGTCATGAGAGTTTCAGGACCTCTTTCCAGGTACACGAAGGCGAACCGGTACAGAAAATACACAATCCCGGAGAGATCGAATTCAAAATAGAATAT
>JAGLSW010000812.1 GCA_023135565.1 Candidatus Aminicenantota bacterium
CGCCCCCCCGTGCGCACGGGGTTTAAAATCAAAAGAGCTTCCCCAAAACAGGCTCCAACGCCAGCCTTCAGTTCCGGCTAAAAGCTCTTGAATAACCGGGTCAGGGGATGGCCCGGGGCATCGATTTCCAAATCTAAAAAATAACCGAAAGGCGTTTGATACACCTCGTACCCGGAATTCTTTAATCTCTCTTCGGCGCTGTTTAAAAGCCGGGCCGTTTTGCCCGGTTCCGCCTTACTTTCCGAAAGGTGGGCAAAAGAGTGCAGCACGATGGTTTTGGAATCGTTTTTGTTAGCCGCCCATTTGAGATTTTTGATCAATTTGGTTTCCACTTTGGATGCATTTTCTTCGTCTTCCGCTTCCATGTTGATAAAGCCTACCAGGGCATTTTCGATTTTTTTTTCTTCGCTTTTATCTGCTACTTCTTCCAGAGTTTTTTTGCTGGTTTTATAACCGAAATTATGGCAGTAAATCATTAATAGTTTCATTTTTTCACCTTCCTCAATAAGAACCGAGAACTTCACCGGCTGCCTGCTTGGGCCGCAGCGATGCCGCATACACATCATGCTCCCAATACAACCAATCATGCAACTGCCGCATGGTACGAATCCGCTCTTTTTTCTTAAAAAACCCCTCTAAGCTGCGCCGCTCCCTCTCGATGCGGGAAGCCAATATCTCTTCGGCAATACCTTCATCACTGGCCGGTTCAAAAGAAAGCTCATACCCTGCGGCAGGCGCATCCAACCCGAATACCCAACGAAAAATAGCTTCCGTGCGCGGCATATGAAATTCCGAGGTAATAACCAGCAGTTTCCGCAGTTCCATGGGATCCACATGAATAATTCGTGCAAAATAAGCATTCCCGATAGTATCATAAGAAATAGTTTCAGAGAGGATTTTTTCGGGTTTCATGCCCTGCTTCAACAAGTAGTTCGCCCCGGCTGCCGATTCGAAAACCGGGAAACCGCTTTCATTCAAAATCGCGGTCTTATGAACCGTTCCGGCGCTCAGAGTGATAATATATTCTCCACTGTGCAGTTCCACGGCCCGGTCTAATCGTCTTGTCACCCACAAAGGCAGTGCGCCATTTTCCCGGACGCCGCCGCCGGGGATTATTATAGCATCATATTTCGACATTTTTTTCTCCTAAAAAGTTCAGGCTCTATTGTAAACTAAAAAAAACTTTTTTTAAAGCCCCACTCGCGCCCCGTACGCACGGGGAGGCGATTAGCCGCTTCGCGGCAGGCAGCGCTTTCGATTCTAAATCATAAAAAGTTTTGATCAAACTTTTTCAAAAG
>JAGLSW010000813.1 GCA_023135565.1 Candidatus Aminicenantota bacterium
ATGGTCGCCGGTTCGGTAAGAACTTTCGGCGGCATGTTTGTCAACGGTATGTTCAAGATGATCGACATCAACGGCAGCGGCGGTGAAGATATGGCCGACACCTGGGTTTGCTTCGGTGATGCGTCTGTGCAACTACGCACTCCCATCGCGGCCGACGGCCCGGACCCCAGCGGCAACCTCAAACCCAAAGCCGATTTTAGTTTCGTAACCAACTTACTGCAGGCCACCTTTACCGACCTGAGCACCGATAACGACGGCACCATCGTATCCTGGGATTGGGATTTCGGTGACAGCACCGGTTCCACCTCCCAGAACCCCGTACACACCTTCCCCGCCAACGGCACCTACAATGTGACTCTTACAGTCACCGATGACGGCGGCGCCACCGATTCCGAAACCAAGCCCGTCTATGTCAGCGACGGCACAGCCCCTGAAATCTACGTATTCGATATCTCCCAGAGCGTTTCCAGGAGAGGACAGAGTTATACTTCCACAGCCACTGTCACCATTAAGGACACGGACGGCTATGTGGTACCTGACGCCACGGTTTCCATCACCTGGAGCGGCGTGGTCAGCGGCAGCGATTCTAAAGTCACCGGTGCCGCGGGTACAGTCACTTTTACCTCTTCCTCAGTCCGGAGACAGACCGGCCCGTTCACCATCACGGTAAACAATGTCACCCATGCCACCATGGCCTACAACTCCTCGCTGAACAATGAGACCTCGGATACGGCAAATTATTAAGAATTCCAGTTACCCAACAACCGGTTTTAAATAGTACAAAAAGCCCGGAAGGTTCCCAGCCTTCCGGGTCTTTTTTTTTATGGGGATTTACGGGAAATAAAGCGGTTAACCCTAAAATTCCAATTAAAATGCGAAAAGCCCTGTGCAGCCTGCGTAAATCGGCTAAATTTTTTCCTGAACGTATCGCTCATGAGAAGTTTTTGGAAGTCCGGAAACCTTTTTCCAAAAAGGTTTTTGGCCGCCGGAGGCAAATTTAATAGGAAAGAATTACCCGGAATAAGGGTTTTTTTTTCTCATAGGTTGGGTGCGCCGTCCGCCCAGTCGAGGATTACTTTGCCGCACTGGCCCGATTCCATGACTGCAAACCCTTCTTCAAACTTTTCTACCGGGAAATGATGGGTAATCACCGGGGAAATATCCAACCCGGAAAGTAACATCATCTCCATTTTATACCAGGTTTCAAACATTTCGCGGCCATAGATGCCTTTCAATTGCAGGGCTTTGAATATGATCTTGTCCCAGCGCACCCGTGTGGCAGTGGGTAAAATACCTAACAGGGCAATCTTGCCGCCGTTGTACATGTTGTCGATCATGTCGTTAAAAGCGGCGGGTGCTCCGGACATCTCTAAACCTATATCGAATCCTACCATGCCCAACTCCTTAACTATACCGGCAAGATTCTCTTCCTTTGGATTCAGCACCCTGGTGGCTCCCATGCGGCGGGCAATATCCAGCCGGTATTCGCTCAAGTCGGTGACTACTACATTCCGGGCGCCGGCAAATCTACAAATCGCTACTGCCATACTGCCGATAAGACCGGCCCCGGTGATTAGCACATCTTCGCCTACTAAAGGAAAAGACAAAGCCGTGTGCGCGGCATTGCCGAAGGGGTCCATAATAGCAGCCAGGTCATCGCTGATTTTATCGTTCAGTTTGATGATGTTTGCTGCCGGGACTTTAACATATTCGGCAAAAGCGCCGTCCAAATGAACACCGATGCCGACGGTGTTTTCACAGACATGCTTTTTCCCGCGGCGGCAATTGCGGCAGTACCCACAGGCTATATGCCCTTCACCGGTGACTCTTTCACCTATCTTAAGATCGGTAACCCCGTCTCCTTTGGCGGCAATCGTTCCCACATACTCGTGGCCGATGGTCATGGGCGTTTTAATGGTGCGCTGCGACCATTCGTCCCACTTGTAAATATGCAGGTCCGTGCCGCAAATAGCGGTCTTTTTTATTTTTATCAATACGTCGTTAACGCCGGTCTCCGGGACGTCTACTGCTTCCATCCAGAGACCTCGTTTCGGCTCCTTCTTCACCAGGGCTTTCATTTTTGCCATTTTTCACCTCTAAAAATTTGATTTACTTTTTTTATCTGCCATAAAATTACCTTGCCTCCGGCGGCCCTGCCGG
>JAGLSW010000814.1 GCA_023135565.1 Candidatus Aminicenantota bacterium
TTACTTTATCTGAGCGCTATAGATGCCGATCGTTTTTATACCCGAACTTTCCGCGTAATACCTCCCCCTTTTATCATCAATAATAAGAGTATCGGCCTTGATTTCTTCAGAAAGTACAATACACTCGATCTCTCCCCGTCCAAGAAAAGTAGATAGGTTTTTGATTTTTTCGATATTTTGAACCCTTTCTACCTGGATAAATCGGTCATGGATTATCCTCTCGATTTGAGAGTCTTTTTTAGCAGTAACCTCTCGCGATATACCCCATCGGGGATAAAAACTCCTTCATACATTTTTTTCAAAACAGGAAAGAAACCTATCTTTGATGATAAAATAAGGGGGGATGAATTAAAAACGACTTTTTTTTCACTCAATATTCTTCAAGTCCCATAACAAATCTTCTTCCGAATAAAGCGGTTTTTGGATTTCTTTATTCATTTCGAGGAGTTCCCATTTGGTTATCCCATACAATTCTGTGAATTTCCCATCTGAAAGGTAGCCGCGTTTCCACATCTCGAGCAGTACGATTTTCTCTAATTCTGCTTTCAAGCTCTTGTTAACATTAACAAGCAAGTCAATAGGTAAATTTAATTTTAATTCCATTTTATTTTTTCCACTCCTAATATAAATCCTTTTCTTAGATTTGTCAACCTAAGGAGCATCAAAATTCTTGACGACAAAAGTTTCTCTTCAAAACCTTGCCTCCGGCAGACCCGCGGCGCGAGCAGCCGGTAAGCCCCGACCTTGTATCCTGGGATACGACCGAATAATCATGAACCTAATATCGATCCCTAAACGCTCCCCCACGCATGTGGGACTGCCGGGTTGGAAACCGAAGTCGAAGCTATTCCTCACCGGCCCTGCTGTTTTGCCAACCCCGGTAACGTTTCATATACTCATCCGCCGTCTCTTTGGGGTCGAGACCGAGATGCTTCGCACAGGTAAATACACACCACCTGACATAACCGGCATCGGGAAAAGCACTGAAATCTTCGAGCTCGAGCTGCTCTAAAGTGCCGTAGGGAATCTCCGAAACCTGCCAGAGATCATTTAAAGACATACCCAAACTCTCCCTAACTGCTTTTAATACCTGCCCCTCCGCCAAAGACGGAAGCCGTGGTTCTACTTCGGACTGAATAGAAAATCCCTCTCCCGCGAAAGAAGAAAGTTCCTCTTCCGGAAGAGGAGGGAGTTCGAATTCCGGCAGCGTATCGGCTTTGGAGATATAGGAGAGATCATCTTCCCACTGCTTTTTTTCTTCGATTCCCAACAGGCCGGCGAGTTTCGTGAAAGCTTCTTCCACCCGGTCTAAGATATCCTGCTTCTTTTCCCCGGTGAACTCATCCGCCAGGGGCAGGGGCATCTCCGCTTCCGCTGAGAAGACCTTTTTTTTATGCAAGTATGCCTGTTTGACTTCCTCCGCGGAGGCGCTGTTATCGACTCCCAGTGTTTCGTAATATTTCCGATAGTCTTCTTTAGCCATGGCTCATATTTGTAAAAGTTAACTGTTTATTTTCCAGGATATTGCCGGTTATGGCGCTCACCTCGGTGAAAGTAGGGTTGAATTCCGCTGTTTGAGACAAAGGTTGAGCTTGATTGACAAATCTCCAGAAATTCTCATTATATTTTATATACCCGGAATATTTTGTTTCGATGCCGAAATATTCCGTAATCAGGTTTCTTACGGTAAAGCCTCTCTTTATTTGTCCTTCAGACCTGACCTGGTTCAAAATAAGAGAAATTTTAAAACCGGCAAGTTCCTCTTCGACTTTCTTCTCGATCTCAAAGGACATGCTTTTCAGATATTCGATCTTGCCCACGATGCCAGTGATTTGCCCCGATTTTTCTTTTTCTTGAAGTTCGGTGTTTTCGTCTTTTAGGCGATGTTTATGCAAGATCAAGTTTATCTTACGGGAGAACACTTTTTTCAAAAACTGGTATAAATTCTCCTCGGATGTCACTTCCGGCAAAATTACCACCACTTTATTGTCGGCCAGCAAAAAGGTATCGATCACATTGAGGTTAGAACCGGCGCCCAGATCTAAGAGGATGTAATCGCAGTCTAATTTCCTGATGTGGTTGAAAAATCTCAGTTTCTGGCCGCGATTGATACTTTTGTAATCAAAAGAATGAATATCACCGGCTGCCAGTTCCAGGTTAGATATCTGGGTTTTTTCAATGACCTGGTGCAGCGGTATTTTATTGGTAAAAAAATCCGTCAGCGAATATTTCGGTCTTTTTTGCTTGACAAAAGAATGCAAATTAGCGCCGCCTAAGTCTGCGTCGATGATGATGACTTTTTTGCCCTGCCGGGCCAGGAAGGTGCCCAGGCTGCTGGTTACAAAGGTTTTGCCGGTGCCGCCTTTACCGCCGCCGATTGCCCAAATTTTAGATTCCATTGTTAAAATTTTTCCTCTTTTTTTGCCGGTTTTTTTTCCTGCCGTAAAAAATATCTTGTTCCCGTATTCCTAAACTTTTTTTCATAATATATTTTGACAAAAAAAACACTTCCTGTCAACCCCGCGGCGCGGAGAACCTATGAGGGGCGTTTTGTCGGCACACTATTAATCGTGCATTCTTAAACATTTTACCGGCAACTTTTACTCTTCGTTTTTAAGCCCCGTGGCACGGGGAACCTATAAGGGGCAGGATTTGCGCTTTTGATTCTAAATAATCAAAAGTTTTGATCAAACTTTTACAAAAGTTTGG
>JAGLSW010000815.1 GCA_023135565.1 Candidatus Aminicenantota bacterium
AAGGTTTTTGGCCGCCGGAGGCAAAAAGACCCAACCGGGCTTTCATGTTTTTCACCGCGGGCGTGAACGCCAATACAGAACCTTCTTCTATAATAGGAATAAAATCCTTAAGCTCGATGCCCGACTCTTTGCCGGTCAAAGCCAACCGGATGGGATGATACAACTCCTTGCCTTTTATCCCCATCTCCTGCTGGATTTTTTTGGTGATTTCAGCCACTTTAGCAAAAGCCACCGGGGACGCTGTTTTGTCAAGTTCGGCAAACAAAATAGAAATAACTTTATTCGCACTTTCGGAATTTTTGATGCCGTCAACCACTTCCCGGTCGAAATCCACAACAGTAAATTCCTTAAAAGCAGCGGCAATCTCAGGCAAAAGATAAAAATAATTCGCCACTATCTTTGCTGTTTTACCGATCCACTCCAGGACTTCAGGCTCCTGCTCGAACACAAATCCGGCGTCTTTTAAAAAAGGAGATAAAATTACAGCTAATTCTTTATTCCCCAAAAGCCGCAAATGCTCCCGGTTTAACCACTTTAATTTCCGGTAATCGAAAATAGCCGCCGCTTTAGTTACTTTTTTCAGGTTAAAGCTTTTAACCAGTGCTTCTTTAGTCAACACCTGCTTGTCGTTCCCGGGCGACCAGCCCAAAAGAGCAAGATAATTCAGCAGCGCGCCGGGCAAATAACCCTGCTCCCGGAACTGGGCAATAGAAGTAGAACCGTGCCGTTTGGAAAGTTTCGTGTTATCCGCGCCCATCACCATAGAAAGATGAGCAAATGCCGGGGGACGCTGCCCTAAAGCTTCGTATATCAAAACCTGCCGGGCTGTGTTGGAAAGATGATCCTCGCCGCGGATAACAAGGTCGATCTTCATCGAGAGATCGTCTATCACTACCGAAAAATTGTAGGCCGGCATCCCGCTGGAACGCAAAATCACCGGGTCGTTCAAAAGATCGCTGTCGAAACTCACTTCCCCGCGTACTAAATCCCGGAAAGACACAGCGGTTCCTTTAGGGACTTTGAAGCGGATCGCTCCTTTTTCCCCGCTTTCTACCCGCCGGCGTGATTCCTGCTTATCTAAGCTGCGGCATTTATGCAGGTGAGCAGCCGGATTTTCTAATTTGACTGATTCTTTTTTTTCCCGCTCCAGGTCTTCCGCGCTGCAAAAACAGTAGTATGCCTTCTCTTCGTCAAGCAGGCGGTGGGCGTTTTCAACGTACATTTCGTTTCTCTGCGACTGCCGGTAGGGGCCGTAATCGCCGCCCACATCAGGACCTTCGTCCCACTCTAAACCCAACCAGCCGAGATCGGCAATTAGGTTTTCTTCATATTCTTTTTTGGAACGTTCCACGTCCGTATCTTCTATCCTCAGTACGAATGCGCCGCCTTTTCCCCGGGCATGGAGAAAATTAAACAACGCCGTTCGCACATTGCCTACATGAACAAAACCCGTAGGAGAAGGAGCAAATCTTACTCTAATCATATTAGCCTCTTTCATTTTATTACCTGGAAAACCGGTTAGATAGAGATTATACGATATTAAGCCCAATTAATAAAGAGCAAAACCCGGGAAATAAAAAAAACTAAAATAGACTTGCCTCCGGCGGCCCCACGCGCGTGAGGTGGCGATAAGCCGCTTCGCGGCAGGCCCCACGCGCGTGGGGTGGCGATAAGCCGCTTCGCGGCAGGTCCCTGCCGGGGAGGCCAAACTTTTG
>JAGLSW010000816.1 GCA_023135565.1 Candidatus Aminicenantota bacterium
TTCTCGAATGCCCGTTTGCTGAATGCTGCTCTAAGTATTTGACATTTTTTCAAATATTTTGTATAGTTTTGTCATGAAAGATATAAGCAAGATTGAAATACAGGATAGGTTGGAAAGGAACAAGAGATTTATCGAATCGAGATTTCATGTTATACAAATCGGATTATTCGGTTCATTTGCAGCCGGGAACAGCACGTCTAAGAGTGACATCGATATTCTTGTTCAATTCAGGAAGGGGCATAAGGACTTTTTCAATTATATGCGTTTGAGGAACTATTTGCAGGAGTTGTTGGGCAGGGAAGTTGATTTAGTGATGAGTGGAGCGGTTAAGCCCCGATTAAAAGAGAATATTTTCAGCCAGGTTCAATATGTCTAAAAGGTTTTAGAAATGACTACCCTGCTTTTATCCCCACTAATTTACTTAAAAGCTGTAACTCTGCTGATACCTGACTCTTTATGACATCATACCTTACGATTTTTTTTTCTGCTTCTTGTGATGGACTTAACCAGGGCAAAGAATAAACGGCGGCTGGAACCTCCCGGCGAAACCGTTCCAGGTCCTCTTCGCCATGAAAAAGCATAATGATTTGCCAGTTTTTGGGGAAAAGCTTTAGCAATTTATTAAATCCCCTGGCCAGGGTGGTCACTGTTATTTCATCCATATTTTGCAGTGGATCATCGAGAATCAATAATGATAAAGGGTTGTCGATGCGGACAGCACAAAGAATGAATAATGACAACGCAAACATATTAAGTTCCGCGGTGTTCAACCTTAAATCCGCTCTTGCTTTTCTACCCGACAGACCCCCAGGTTCATCGATCTCGAAATGCAGCTTATGTTCTTTTTCGGTGTATTCATGCCTGATTGCTAACTCTTCATAAGCCCAGCGAGCCGGGGTAAACAGGTCCATTAATTCATTTAGCGATTCTATAAGATTTCCCTTTTTCTGTTTTTTTAAGAGTTCAATAAAAGTAGTATGGAGCGTTTCCCCTATCTTTTTTAACTCTATGTGGGCATCGAGAGTTTTCTTTAAATTTTCAAATCTATCAACGCAAGTCTTCTCAAATTTCCCTTTATCTTTTATCTCTTCACATGCAGCAATCAACTCCCCGGTTTTTTCGATTAGACCGGCAGCCCAATTTTTCACTCCGATTGTGAGAGATTTATCGAATTTTAAAACTCTATTCTCTGTAAGAGCATCTTTTATCCTGTCACCTAAACCGCTGGTTTCGGTCAGCCAGGGGGCTGCCCGGTTCAACCTATCCATTTCATAGCGGCCAAAAATCGGTTGAATCGGCACAGTCTCCCCTTTTTGTTTTTCGTGGGATTCGGAAGGCTCTAACGATGTCCGCAATTCATCCCGCTTTGAAGCGAATATTTCAATTTTTCCCTTGATAATTTCATCGTTAACTTCAAAAAGATGCTCTCCAAAAACTTTTCGGCTATCTTCATCCAACTTCCATTTTTGGTCGCGGGCACCCTTTAGTGATTTAACCACAATATAGTATTTTTCAGCTAAATCCGTTAATGCGGTCATCTCCATCCATTTGTCCAGGGTGGCTTTAAAATTAGGGGCGGACCGGGGAACTGCATACCACTGGTTTAATTGCTCGAATAATTCCCGTGCATCCCGCAAATTTATCAATATAGAATCAATCCCTTCCTGGATTTGGTCTAAGGCGCTATCTACCTGGCTTAGAATCGTTTCGTTTATTATGCCTGATTTTAATTTCTCCGGTAAACCGTGTAATTGAGCAGCGAATGGAATCAATTGATCTAACAATTCTATAGATACAGGTAAACATGCCTCGATCAACTCGACTGGTTTATTTTCACTTTTTAATACGCCCAGGGAATCGATTACAGCCTCCTCTCTATTCCTGTCTTGCCCTGTAATCGCCTCTTTTAATTTTTGAGGTAATTCTTCAAAACACTGCCCAGCTTTACTTTTGGCAATATTATGTTCTTGAACAACTTCACGATGCTCCGGGAAAAAGGCATCGATAAAAACATTGGCCCGCCCGCCGTCACCTTCCCGCGTGAGCCGTTCCATCACAGACTGGTTTAAACGAAAGGATGTGGCTTTAATTTCTTTTGCTAATGGAGTAGAAATACCTTCTTGCTTTATAGAAAATTTTTTCTTTTCCTTTTCCTCTTTCTCTTTAAACTCTAAGAGAACCTGTGCCTCAGTGCCTACATGTTTATTTTTTATTATTTTTTTATAATCGGGATTTATCTCGAGCCGTTCAACACGTTCCGCTTTGCCTGTCACCGCCATTTCCAGGGCTTCTACTATGGTTGACTTTCCGCTGCCGTTAGGCCCGTGTATTAAATGAATTTCACTGTCTGTATTAAGTTCTAAAATCCGTTTGCCGGGTAACCGATAATTGTCTAAAGTAATTATTTCTAATTTGGTGTTACTGCTCGATTTGATTGTAGTATACCATTCCCCGGTCTTCTTCAAAAGCCAGGAGAATGCGCGTTCCAGGTCTTTTCCCCGGAAATGTTTCCCTTCGGGAGCGGTTCTTTTCCCAGGCTCTAAAATTGTCAACAAATTTACTCCCACGGAAAATAAATATTCGGTTTCTCGAGCAATCTCACGCAGCTTGCTTCCAAATTCTTTTTTTGATTTTTTCGGGCAAACGATCACTAACTCCACACAGCGAGCTTGAACCTTTTCTTTACCGCCAGCATTTCTCAAGAATAAATGGCGTAAATAGCCGGCTTTATCGATACATTTCATTAAAAAATCGGGATATGACTCCGGGTCAGTATCGTCTCCGCAAAACACAAATATCATCCCTAAGGAATTAAGCTTACAGTCATTAATCAAAATATCCGCATCCGGTTCATAATGTTCATCGAAACAAATATGTTTCCCTGTATGTTTTTTGTGAATGAAACACCGTTTGTCTTTTATTTTACTGAAGTTCTCAATTTTATTAACTTTAGCTAAATTAAAAATACCTTTAAGCTCTCCACTTAGTTCTCTGATAATTTTGTTCTTATTATATGACTTTATTTCATCACTTTGACTGCCCATATTTCTCTCCAAAATACGCTGCTATTTCTTCTTTATTTAAAGGGAATGCTTCTATATTCTTTGCGACGGCGCAATCCCAAATGGTCTTTGCCCCGGGGGTTTGAGCGACTGGAATTCCCCCACCATTGTTTGTGCCGCTCCGGTTTGTTATATATTCTTTTTTGTCCCAGGGTATTGTATTTTGACTTAAGAACCAGGTGTGCTTTTTCCTAAAGACCCCGGGGATATGTGCCGACGATTTTACAGAACCTGTCCGCAGTTTTATCTCTAACAAAATAGGAGTGTTGAAATCACCAACCTGTGAGATAGACAACGCTGGTATTCCGATAGGTAATACTTCAAGAGAATTATCGTTTTTTCTCCAATCTTTAAATTTCCCATAGTATGCGCTAATCATTTTTCGTAAAGCAATTTCTAAGACAACCGCCCAGGCAGTCCACCCCGGTTTTTCCGAAAAAGGTAAATACCAGTATGGTGATAACTTATCACCGATTTTATTACGCACCTCCAGAGCTAGCAGTCTATCTTCTGCAATCGCATACTCTTTCAAAAGTTCCGGGTGAAAAAAATAGGACCAACTTGTTATACGATATAATAAATCCCGGTTTTTAGCTTTACTTAACCTGTCAGCAGGCAATTCTTTTTCTTCCTTAAATAGAGATTTGAATTCAGTTATAATGTCCTCGAGTTCCCTTACCGGACACGGTTTTCCAAATAAACGCATAGGGCTTTGCTGGAGATAACTTTCTAAACACTTGAGTTGGATTTTCCGGCAGGTGAGGTGGCAAAGCCAAACCATCGCGTCATCTATACCTGGGAACTTCTTACCTTTTGCAAAAAAATGCAAATAATTCGGGTGACTTGTTATCTCATCTGGTTCTCTACCCACTGCTTTACTGGCAGCACGTAATATTTCCATACCATGAAATTCCTTCCTGTTAGTCACTCCAAAGAAAAAAGCAGGTATTTTCACTTCACCCGCATTCATTTCTTTATCGTTGCTATTATTGATGGGAATACTTTTTTGCCGCTGTTTTTCCATCTCCTCGTAAACAGAACGAAAGGTGTCATGTAACACCGGGTCTGCTCCACTGTAGCCGCAAAAAACGATAGTGCGTGTACGCAGCATTGTGCGCACATAATCCCTGGACCAGGCATCCTCCCGCCAATTCTGGATCTCCCGGAAAGTAAAGACCATTGAGGGAAGATATTTTCCCCAATACTCTTTTTCAGGCATATCTGTTTGTTTTCCTTGACTCTTAACTTCCTTATCATCTTGTTTTTTTTGATTGTTCTTTTTTTTTTCAACACACTCACATTGCTTAGTTTTAGTGTCACGGTATTTATGAACGCAGCCGTGTATTTTCACTAACAAAGCGGTGCGGTGTCCACCCCCATACTTAAAAAAATCATTTGCATCGGATATAACCTTGAAGTGTGGACATAAAACCTTTGTACCTGTTTTTTTTTCTTTTTTGTCTTTATGTATAAATCCCGCCAAACGGTAAGCCCCCTCCAATAACAAATCGTAATTAGTGGTTATAAGGGGATTGGATAAACCTTCGCAAGCCAATCTTGCCAGGACATGATGCCTTTTCCGTAAAAGTGAATAACAACTATTTATGACTTTATTTATGTCATCATCATGTGGAAGGCCTCCCATTATTTTGGAATTGTCAAAACCCATGGTGTCCAAAAATAAAGCTTTTCCCGTCCCGGGATAAGTTAAGGTTTTATAGACCTTAAGATTAATTGTTTCTAAAGGTTCTTTATCGGAGTTACTACTTTTCAAATATTCGTTTTCCAGGAGATTGATTCTTTTGCAAAACTCAATTTTATTTTCAATATCCTGCATATTTTTCAATAAGATACAAAAGGCACTACAAAACCAATCGTTAATCTGATAGTATAACTTCGATAAAAATTCAATATTTTTCTCAGCGTATAATTTTCGATTTCGCGGCAAATTGAAAGTAGTCATAAAGCCATGCCTCATTTCTTTCGCAACGTCTCTTATGTAACTATAATTGATTGAATTATCTTTGTTTTCTGTCAGATCCTTTTTATTCACTTTGCGCAATACAGCGGTGATTGCCGCAAAACGCACAATTAATCTACGCATCAAACGCAGTGCCGTATTACCTTCACTGTCGAGAGAAAAACCGGCTCCTATAAAAAACACCACTTCCCCGGCCATTACCCTATCTGAGAGGTCATCTAATCTCTCAAAAGTATTTCTGTTCATATTTATTCATTTCCCCCAATCATTTTCTTTAGTTCTCTTATTTTTTCATCTCGAGTAGTAGTAATCCACGAATACCACAATGAATTAGGTTCTTGACCTGAAAAATCATCTTTAAGACTTCTCAAGATTTTGACTAAATCTTTAGCCTCTTTTCCTGCCGGGGGGGGAGGTTGAAGTGCTTTTTTCATCTCATTACGGTTCGGGTTAGCCAGGAATTCGGGCTGGATATCGCGGGAAAGGACAAGACGGTAAGCAAGAGCAGGTATATCAATTTTCCTGATGAATTCGACGTCGCCTGGTTCCAGATCATCTTTGCATATAAGTTGCTCTGAATCTTTAGGGAGCTGTTCTAATCCTTTCTTTATTTTTTCCAACAACTGAGGTGTATCAGCGGTTTTTTCCCACAAATCAAACGCACCTGTTTTTATACATTCAATTGCTTTTGGAATATCTGCATGACCAGTTAATATAATTATCGGGATAGACGGATATATATTTTTAATCTGCGGTAAAAGTTCTCTACCGCTAATATAAGGCATTTTCAGATCGAGCAAGACGAGGGAATATTTCTTTTGTTTAAGCAGGCCCAAAACTTCACGACTATCACTGCACAACTCTACATTAGTTATTCCTTCTGTTTTTAAAGTAAAATCGATGCTATTTAAAAAATCCTTGTTATCATCTACGATTAATATCGGCCAATCCGGGTAAAGTTCCTGGTTCATTTTTTCACCTCATCCTTAATTCTTTCAATAAATATATCCAAAAAAAGACCACCAGTTTTGTTTCTCCTCACTGCCTCATAAACCATATCCTTGAGCTCATCAATATTGCCGGGAAAATCGTACTGCTCAAGGATGTTGTTTAATTCTTCGGGAATCGACGGCCTTTTTGTTCTCTTCATTTCTGCTGCCTCTTTTACAAAATAATCTAAAAGAAGAGGGATGTCTTCTTTACGTTCTCTTAACGGGGGAATAAATATTTCATTGGTCTTTAAAAGATAAGTAAGGTCCTGCCTGAAAGATTTTATTTGTGTCAATGCGGTCAAGTTTTTGCTTGTGATTGCGATGACCCGGGCATCGTTGGCAAGCGGTTTATCGATTCCCTGGGGACAATACTCTCTTTCCTGGAGCAGATTGAGCAGCTTCTCCTGTGATTTTAATGACAATTCTCCGACATCATCTAAATATATAGTGCCGCCACTAGCTTCTTCCAGCAGGCCTTCCTTATAACTTTTTTCACTGGAGATAACTCCTATCCTGCGTCCGAAAAGTTTTTCGGTAAATAAATCGTCATCGAGACCAGTTGTATTAAATGAGACAAACTTTCCTTTTCTTTTGCTTTGTTTATGTATCTCATGAGCAACAAATTTTTTGCCTACCCCGTTTTCACCACCAATCAACAGCGGCCTGGAAGTGGCGGCAAATATACCTATAGACTGGAAAACAAGCTGCATCTTTTCACTTTTAGTAACGATACTAAAAAAATCTTTGGGGTTTTGATCAGTATTTGAAAAAAGATTTTTCTTTAATAAAATTATCTTTTCATGCGATCCTTCCAGGTTTAAAACATCCTTGACTGTTCGGATGAGGTCTTTTATTTTAGCGGGTTTTATCAAGCAGTCAAAGACGCCATTCTTCATGCAATCAACCGCTATCTTAATATCCATGAAAGCGGTGACAATTATTACCGGTACCCCAGGAAAATCCTCGACAATTTCCGCGAGTATGTCCTTTCCACTCTTATGTGGCATTTCTAAATCAAGCAAAATGAGGGAGTACCTATTTTTTTTAAGCCGCGGTATCACCTCACGGCTGTCCTGGCAGCGTTCCACATTGGTTATCCCGTTTGAGCGCAATTGAAAGCGAACACTATTCAGGTAATTCTCTTCATCATCCACAATCAATATTGGGGATACCGGGAATAGTCCCATCTCCATTATTTAACCTCCAGGAAAATCATTTTATCGCCCATACTACTCTACCCTATAGCGCTCATTAAAATTGA
>JAGLSW010000817.1 GCA_023135565.1 Candidatus Aminicenantota bacterium
ACTTTTTACGAGACCATCAGTTTTGGGAAGAAAAAAAAAAACAAGGTTTACCCCTGAACTCCGGCTTCTAAGTATGATATATTTAATTCATGAAAGAAAAAATGATTGTCCAGGGCAGACTGATTACTCCGACAGATATTTTTCAGATTCCCGGTATATGCCGAAAAGGGAGCCATCGGGCGATAAAATTAAGAAGTGGTTGACCTTTTTAAATAATCACAGGAAAGGAATTATGGCAATGGATTTTTTTACTGTGCCCACGTTGTTTTTTCCAAACCAAAGCCCCTGCAACCCGACTGTTCGCCTTTTTTTGCCGAAAATCCAGCCCGGATAGCTTATTGGCAAACGACAACAGGTTCATCGAATCTCTATACCCCATTGGGTCGGTCTGTAAAAATCTGCCCATTATGGGGTCGTAGTAACGTGCTCGATAATAATAAAGATTCGTTTCCCTGTCATATCGACGCCCCTGGAATAGGTATTCATTGCCGATGGTGGAGGCGGGAATAACTTCGCCGGAGGTGCCGGTAATCGTAGGCATTCCGAAAGTATCATAAGAAATTCTTTCGACAAGGCTGCCGCTGCTGTCTGTAATTGCTGTTACCGAACCTATAGCATTAGTGTGGTAGTAATAGGGTATTGGGCTGCCGGATTCGTATTTGTCTACACGAAGAATTTCATCTATGCCGTTACCATAAACATACTGTTTCAATACCTGGTTGGATGAGTCCCGTTCTTCGATAACCTGATTGAAGTCGTAGAAATATTTCGTGGTACTGCTGCCGGTGGTCTTTTCCACTCGTCTACCAAAAGGGTCGTACTTGTAACTAATCGTGGCATTCGGGCTTTCTGCTGAGATTAACCGGCTGCGATAATCGTAGGTAAAATGCTGGGCGCCTTTCTGTGTGGTATTACCGTTGGCATCATAACTCATGCCCCATTCATCGAAACGGGTATACTGATTTAGCTTGTAGTTGGTTCCTTCACTGGTATTAACTATCTCGCCGGTTTCACCTCCTGTCTGCTGTACTATCTTCAAGACGTTATCGACTTTATCGAACCGATAAGACTTTTGTTTCTCGAATTGAGTGGTTTCGGGCGTGGTGGGTTCGGGGCTGTTAAACCTGACATTCTCGAGACGGTAGACTTCATCATAAGCGAATAAGTCGCCTTTGCCGCCGTCGTGTACTCTCTGCTCGAACATTTTCATTCCGACCTTATTATAACCGTAATTGTACTTATTAATCAAGCCCCGCTGGAACTTAAACCGGGCAGCTTATCGGCGAGCGACAACAGCAATATTCAATTCTTTTTTACATATTTCTCTACTATCTTCGCATCCTTGATCTTTATTTCCTTATTCCAATCAAAAGGTCCGTTTAAATCTTCGATTTTATAATATATATCATATTTTTTCCCTATAATGGGGAATTTTTCACCATAAATATATGGATAATAAACATAATATTTTGTGGAATCTTTTAATTCAATGGTTATTTTTAGCCATGTGATTATAACACCAGAGAAAAATTGTGGGTATTTACAATCAACAACTACAACATCGCTATAAAATCCTTGATCTGAAGTACAACCAAGGAGTGTAATTAATAAAAACAAGATAAAAACTTTTTTTACTATGTTCATAATTATACTCTCATTTTTTAACATAAGGTCTAAAATTTTGTTTTTGATCTAACCCAATCCGATAAGTTTTTACAACATTATTATTCGAATCCCAATATGTAAAGCATCTATATATTCTTTGGCAATTATGAGCTGTCCTTTTTACTGAATTAAAAATAGAACTTTCGCTTTTTATGGCATAATTATGCGCAGGCCGTATTCCTGAATTATTTTTTACAGCATACATTTGTTCAGCTAAAAGATGAGTAAATAGGGCAGCAGCAAAATTTATATCTGATGTGTTTTGAATTGATAGAAAATCATCAATATCTACCTTTGCCAATCCTTTTTTTATAAAGCCATCTAACACTATTGTACTTACATTACTAATTAGATCAAACTGAATTGTTTGTTTCATTTGGATTGCTTTATAAAAAAAGCCAGCGGCGATTCTATTCCCTTTTTTTTGATTTCTTTGACCAACAATAGAAACATCCCCTTTTCTCTTTATTAAGATTTTATATCCTGTAACATCTTCTACAAATATCGAAAAATCTTTTTTTTCGCCTGTACTCCCCGTAACCTTTATTTTTTTTCCCCAGGGATCAACAAAATTCACCGGATTCATTCCAAAGCCTTGGTAAAGATTCATCGAGTCTGTATACCCCATGGGGTCGTTTTGCAGGAATCTGCCCATTATGGGATCATAGTGTCGTGCTCGATAATAGTACAGATTAGTTTCTCTGTCATATCGACGTCCCTGGAATAGGTATTCATTGCCGATGGTGGAGGTGGAGACATCTTCGCCGGAGGTGCCGGTAATCGTCGGCATTCCGAAAGTGTCGTAAGATATTCTTTCGACTAAATTGCCGCTGCTGTCTGTGATGGCTGTTATTGAACCGATAGCATTAGTGTGGTAGTAATAGGGTATTGGATTACCTGATTCGTATTTGTCTACGCGGAGGATTTCATCGACGCCGTTACCGTAAACATACTGTTTTAACACCTGATTTGATGAGTCCCGTTCCTCGATGACTTGATTAAAGTCGTAGAAATACTTCGTGGTGCTGCTTCCGGTGGTTTTCTCTACACGACGGCCAAAAGGGTCGTACTTGTAATTAATCGTGGCATTCGGGCTTTCCGATGAGATTAACCGGTTTCGATAATCGTAAATAAAATGCTGGGCGCCTTTCTGCGCTGCATTGCCGTTTTTATCATAACTCATGCCCCATTCATCGAAACGGGTATACTGATTCAGTTTGT
>JAGLSW010000818.1 GCA_023135565.1 Candidatus Aminicenantota bacterium
CTTTTGAAAAAGTTTGATCAAAACTTCTGATTATTTAAAAGCAAAAGCGCTCACCCGCTGCCCCTGCCGGAGGTTATTTCATCGTCTCCGGGCGAGGTTCGCATCATGATCGAGAAGCCAAAATTCCCCTCTTCGAGAGGGGTGGTTCCGAGGAACGAGGAAGCGGGGTGTGTTAGCTCGTCGAAAAGCACCACCGCTTAACCTCTCCTCCACGCGAGTGGGCTTGCTTAATTTCATCGTTTCCGGGTGAGGCGCGCATCATGAAGGGGAAAAAAATTAGCCTGTCCTCTTTTTTTCCCCCTTGCAAAAAATCCCGTTTTGTTTTAAAATATAGTTATGACAGTTAACAAAAACAAACCGGATTCAAAACCTACCGACCCGAAAGGCGAAGTCATTACAACCGAAACCTGCAAATCCTGGTTAGGAGACGACGGTATCGTCTGGTCCATTATGCTTCCCCAGGCAGTGGAAACTATCGAAACAGCAAAAAAAAACACCGCCGCGGGCGTTACACTCAGCGGCGGTAAAAAACGCCCCCTACTGTTGGATATGAGCAAAATAAAATCAATGAACAAAGAAGCACGGGACTATTATGCCCGGGGCGATAAAAGAGAATCCTGCGAGAAAGCCGTGGCGCTGATCATTAAATCTCCTATCAGCAGGATTTTGGGGAATTTCTTCCTGGGTTTTAATAAACCCACGGAACCGACCAAACTGTTTACCGACGAAAAAAAAGCCCTCGAATGGCTTAAAACCTTCTTGTAATGACAACCGGCAGGCCAGGAGACAATACCGCTTTCTGCCCGGAAGTGGTGCTGCTTGAACCGGAGATTCCTCAAAATACGGGAAACATTGCCCGCACCTGTGCGGTATTAGGTTGTCCCCTGCACCTGATCGAACCTTTGGGATTCTCGCTGCAGGACCGCTACCTGCGCCGGGCCGGTTTGGATTACTGGCATTTAGTCGATGTAAAATGCTATCCCAATCTCCAGGCGTTTTTCACCGCGGCTTTGGGCAATACCGTTGATTTAGGAGCAAAAACGCTCCCTGCGGCGAAGCCGCTTATTGCCCCTCCACGCGAGTGGGGTTTAGGAGAAAAACCGCAAGCGAAAGTTTTTGCCGGGGTGCAGGGGGACCGGGCAGTGCAAAAGGATTTTTTCTTTTTTACGAAAAAAGGGGAACGCAGCTATCATGAAGCACAATTCAGGGGGCAAGTTTATCTCTTTTTCGGCAAGGAAACCGGCGGTCTTCCCGGTGATCTGCTGGCCCGCTTCCCGGACTGCCGTTACCGCATCCCCATGCGGCCGGAAGCCCGCTCACTCAACCTGTCTAATGCCGCCGCAGTGGTTCTTTATGAAGCTTTCCGGCAGAACGGTTTCCCCGGGTTAGCAGCGGGAAAGTAAGCGGTTGTCTATAATAAACCGGCGGCGGTTTCTAATCCTACTTCGGATACCCGGTATTTTTTCCTGGCGTGTTTGCCCTGCTCTCCTGTTTTGATTTCGTCTAAAAGAGGAGGTTCTCCCTGCAGGATGTTGTTAATCGAATTTGAAATATTGCTGACCCGTTGATTTATCCTTTTTAACCGGAAACTAATATCATAAGTGGAAATTTCCTTATAATCGAATCGCTCCTGTAAAAAAGCTGCCATTAATAAAATTTTATCGGTTGAGGTTTTTACCCTGGCTTCTGAGAATAAATCTAAGGCTGTATCATAATCTTTTATCTCTCTTTTTTGGAATTTTTTAATGGCCGAGCCCGCCTCTCCCGCCGCGAATTGTTCAGCACCGGATTCTTGCCCGCCGGGCAGCTTGCCCCCACCTTTAAGAAACTTCGCTTTCAGCCATTTTATGATTCTTTTCTTTTCCCGCTTTTCAAGGTCTTTTAGGGCATTGAATACCAAATCTAAAGCAATGATTTCCGGGTCTTCATTCATTGTTTGACTCCTTTATTTAATCATTCGAAATACGTTTTCATATTGAGTTTGAAAAAAAATGCTTGATGGTTGAGAAGTCGAGTATCGTAAGAGGTGTTTCTTAATACCACAGTGTAAAGGGATAACGTTTTTTCAAGGTAAAGCTTGAAAAAAAGCCGCTTTACGATGATAGAAAGTCGAATTATGTTTAAGATGCTGCTTGGTACCACCGTGCAATAGCATAATGTATCATAAAAATCAAAAAAGTGCAAATTTTTTATTGAAAAAAGTGGACCTGGGCGGACGGCGTCCGCACCCTATGAGGGGCCTGGAAGTTATATACCCGATTGGATTGACCGGAAAGCTTGTTTTTTGGGTTGACAAAAAGGGAATTTAATGGCATAACATTTTTTTAAGACAGCTTGAAGGAGGTTGATTATGGCTTTCTGGAACAAAAAAGCGGCTGCAGACCCGGAAAAACAGTATAAGAAACTAAAAAAATACTGTAAGCAAGTGCTGCAAATGAACGAAGAAGACGCAGAAAAAAAAGCAAGGGAGTGGTTAAATACTGTAGGTAAAAAACTCGACCACCTGAAAAAATAACGCAGTGCTCCTGCCCCATACGAACGGGAATCCAATAGTGCCGAATTCGTTGTTCATAAAAGCGGCTCACATTTATAAATTTCCAGGTCTGGGGCTTATAGGCTCCCCGCGCCGCGGGGTGGTGTTATACAGTGGCTTTGTGGAGTTGTCTCTTGAGCCTGTGAATCATACGCAGGGCGGTTTTCAATTCGGTTCTTTTGCGGGCGGTTAGAGCTTCATCACGTCTTTTTTTCCAGGATTTGATCTGGGCTTTAATGGGAGATTTATCCACTCCTACAACCTCATGGTGTTCCCGCATATCGAGACCGAGAGCTTTACAAACGGCTTCCAGGAGAGGTTCTTTATTCAACTCGGTGTAGCCCTGTACCGCCTCATGTTCTATGCCGGCTGCGATCTCACGTAGTTCGTCGATGTTTTTCTTCTTAAGTTCCACATAAGTATGTTCCATAGTTTTATCCTCCGTAGGGATTTATTTTATCAAACCCTGGAACCGGCCGCGGCTCCGGGGATATTCATATACTACCTGGAAAAAAATTATACCATGAACGCATTGCTATTTTCAACCCCCAACGCCGGCGTTTAGGGGGCAATAGTCGTAAATACCTATGACCATTGATTTGGGATATGCAAGCCGGGGCTTATAGGTTGGGTGCGCCGCACCACCCTCAGAATTCTCGAATGCCCGTTTGCTGGGGCTTAAAGCTGGGGCTGGGGCTGTAAGTATCCGGTTTTTTCCAAAACCGGACACTTACCTCAGCTCCTATTGATAACGCCTGCCTGTTCATGATATAATTATTTTGTCGGCAGCATAAATAAAGGTAACATGGATTTCGAAGAAAAAATAAAAGAACCTTTTAAAAAGCAATTGCAGAAGCAGCGGTCTACCTTAGAAAACACAGCGGCTGCTTTTGAGAGTTTTAAACCTTTCTTAAAAGAATGGCCGCAGCGCAAAAAAAGAATAAAAGAGAGCAACACTTTCTATGTCGCTGCCTGCGAAGAAAGACTAAAAAAAATAGCAAAACCTCTCAAAACGAAGCGGTATAAAAAAGCCCGCCGCCGGGTGATTAAATGGGGCAGATTCATCACCTATTTCCATTGGCGCGGCCTGCGGGAAAGAACGAAAGTGGTATGCCTGGGGGCGCTCAACATTATCAGGATGGCGCTGATCCTGAGTGTCTATGTCGGTGTGGTGCTGCTGGTTTCCTATGCCGCGGTTAAGCTTTTCAACCTGGTGTTCGGAACAAACGCAGCATGAAACAAAAACTGTTTTTCCATTCGCCGCTGCTGAAAGCCGCACCGGCAGGGCAAGCTCCCAAACGATCTATTATACTCAAACGGCTGGCATTTATCTTTGTTTCCGCTGCCTGTATCCTTACTCCTATCCTGCTGATAACCGCCGGCACCCTGCCCAAAAAAGGCCCGGCTGTTCTTTTGTATTGGGCCCACGACTACCTCTACCTGCCCTTGAAAGGCTATTTGTACACTTTGATTTTCCCCCACAGCCTGATCTGGTGGGGGGTTATTTTTACACTTTTTATCCTGTGGCTGACGGCGTACCTTTGCGGCGGTTCCCTGGTTAGGAGTCCCCATATCTATTTTTTAGAACGGGTTGTGCGCAGCCCCAAAAAACACGGAATTCTAATCCGCAGCGCCGGGTGGTTGAAAAAATTGGGTATAAAACCGCAAATGTTGGCTGCGGTGGCAAATAAAGAACTGCAGATTGCCCTCAACCGCTTAATGAAGCTGCCGCTTAATCGAACGAACCCGGAGCTTTGCAAAATGGCGGTACGGCTCAGCCGACTGTATATCCGCTCGATTTGCCCCATCACCAGCCGCAGCCTTTTGTTGGAAACCGCTGCCGGTTGGCACCGGGTTTTCCAGCAGCTCAGGGTGCGCTCCCAGTTGGATAGTACGAACCGGTTTTTGGCGGATCTGACCGCGGAACTAAGCGCCGAAATCCGGCGGGTGCTGACGCCCCTGTTCGATTACCGGGAGAACGCCTCCCTGTGGCAGTCCACTTTAGAGAAGGAACCGGGATTCGATATCGATTTCTCTTTTACCCTGTTAGTGGATTTGCTCTACCTGACTGCATATGTAGACAGCGATACCGCTGCCCTGCTGTTAGTGCCGGACACTGGGGGCAGCCGCGACAGGATCGAAGCCGTCATCTGCCGCAGGTTGGCGAGTGCGGTGGCGCGGCGGCGCGCTATTTTGGACGGGACCCGCCGGGAATTAGAAAGAGTGCAAAAGCTGGGAAACCCTGCTGTCGCCGACGTTGTCAAGTTTCCTCTCCTGGGCGCGCTGCTGGAAGGAGAAAACAACCTGCCCGCATTAGGGCGTTTGGCGCTTTCCACGGCTATCGACTTTGCTGCTTTGATGGGGCAGCCTGATATCGGCACCGGTTTTTTAGAATCCATGGAGATGTTGGATTTTGCGTTGAACTGTTCCGGGGACAGGAATTTATATCCTGCGGCGGCGCAGTTGCTGCGCAGTGTGCCGGGGCCGGTGGACTACCGGCTGTTGGCCGAGTTATCTCACCGGGCTATTTTGGAGCGCCGGGAAGCGTGGCGCCGGTCGGCGCTTTTTCCGCGCAGCGACAGTTCCGGTAAAGGCGGGGAAGCGCCTATTAGGGAGGTTGATTTCGAGTTGGCGCTTTCCCGTGTAGAAGCGTTGTTTAAGGCAGCCGGGCCCGGTTTTGATCTGCCTCCGGACGCGCCTGGAGCAGTCGCACACGAAAATCAAAAATGAAAAAATTAGCCTACTATGAAATTACTTTGCCTTCGGCGACCCTGCCGGGGGCCAAACTTTT
>JAGLSW010000819.1 GCA_023135565.1 Candidatus Aminicenantota bacterium
CATACACGGCTACCTTTCGCCGTTTACTCAACAAAAGTTTTGTTCAAACTTTTTCAAAAGTTTGGCCCCCGGCAGGGACCTGCCGCGAAGCGGCATAACGCCACCCCACGCGCGTGGGGCCGCCGGAGGCAAGGAAAATTATTGTTTGCCCGACAGACGAGGCTTGACGCACCACTAGTCTTGAAGAAACACTATATTATTGGAGAATAGTAATGACAGAAGAAAACAAAATGGACAGGCGTTTTTTTATGGCCACTATTGCCGGCGGGATGTTGGCAGCCTGCACTACTCTTCCCAAAAAGGGAAAAGTCCCTTTCGCTAAGATCCACACCTCGCCCAATGACAGGTTAAATATTGCCGGGATCGGCATCGGCGGCATGGGCGGCAGCAACTTGAAAGCCTGCGAAAGCGAAAATATCGTGGCCCTTTGCGATGTAGATTCTAAGTACGCAGCCAAAACTTTTGCCCGCTATCCGCAAGCCAAAAGGTACACAGATTTTCGCGTCATGCTGGAAAAGCAGGACGACATCGACGCGGTGATCGTAGCCACCCCGGATCATACACATGCCGTTATCGCCATGGCAGCCATGCAGTTAGGCAAGCACGTTTATGTGCAGAAACCCCTCACCCGCACGGTTTATGAAGCCAGGAAACTCACGGAAACCGCCCGCAAGTATAAAGTTGCCACCCAGATGGGGAACCAGGGCCGTTCCGGTGAAGGCATCCGTTTGATTACGGAATGGATTGCCGACGGAGCTATCGGCGATGTCCACGAAGTGCAAACCTGGACGAACCGGCCCATCTGGCCCCAGGGTTTAAAAAGGCCGAAAAAGACCCCGCGGATACCCAAATATTTAGACTGGGATTTGTTTCTCGGCCCTGCGCCCGACCGTCCTTATCATCCTGCTTATCATCCCTGGAATTGGCGTGCCTGGTGGGATTTCGGCACCGGCGCTTTAGGTGATATGGCCTGTCACATCGTTGACCCGGTATTTATGGCGTTAAATTTGGGTTATCCCACAGCAGTAGAAGCCAGCGCCACCCCGGTAAATAATGAAAGCGCGCCTCATGCCTCGATAGTGCGTTATACTTTCCCTGCCCGCGGCAGTATGCCCCCCGTCAAGTTGACCTGGTGGGACGGCGGCTTGATGCCGCCCAGGCCGAAAGAGTTGGAACCCGGCCGGCGCATGGGTGATGCCGGCGGCGGAGTGATTTTTATCGGCAGTAAAGGCAAGTTGATGTGCGGTTGTTATGCCCGCAATCCCCGTTTGATTCCCGAAACGAAAATGAAAGCCTACAAACGGCCCGAAAAGACCATCCCCCGGGTAAAAGTCAAGCATGAAATGGACTGGGTGCTTGCCTGTAAAGGCGAACGGCCCGCTTGTTCTAATTTCGATTATTCAGGCCCTTTGACCGAGACGGTAGTAATGGGTAATTTAGCCATCCGCAGCGGAAAGCCTATCGAGTGGGACGGTGAAAAGATGAAAGTCACTAATAATGTTCCCGAAGCCGATGCGTTGGTTAACCCGCCTTACCGCAAAGGCTGGAAACATATATAATAAGCCTCCGGCGGCCAAAAACCTTTT
>JAGLSW010000082.1 GCA_023135565.1 Candidatus Aminicenantota bacterium
TAAGCATAGGGGATTTCTGTGCCGGGAGCAAAGCCCCAGGAGTTCTGCACACGAATAGTGACCGGTTTGTTGAACTCAGTCCCGTCAGGCCCGAAGTCGGCGCAGAACAAAAAACTAATGGGATATTCGAGATTATCGGTTTCATTAAGACCGCCGGGCAACGCTTTGGAACCGCTCAGCCGGGTGACGCGGATGTCTTTACTCTCGTCTAATGCGCCCTGGGGAATAATCACCTCCACGGTGGCTTCGCTGTTGGCGTGAGTTCCCCCTTCCGGGCCGATGGTTGTGGTTTTGGTGTCGTGGGGAGTAAGGTAAGCGCTGTCCACAACCCCTTCCGTCCCGGTTTTCAAGCTGATTTTGCGGAACACTTCGGTATAGCCCGGTTTGCTGATCTTGATTTTATAGGCGCCGCCTGATGAAAAAACCAACTGCCAATAACCGTCACTATCGCTCAATATTTCTTGCCTCCGGCGGGCAGGGGGCTTTTTTGAAAAATCGCCCCCTGCACCCCCAAAAAACTTTTGATTATTTTCACCACCAACCACCACAGTTACTACAGCGCCGCTGAGCGGGCTGCCGCTTGCCATATCGAAAACACGGCCATAAACAGCAGTAAAATGCTCCTGGTTGATAGTAACCTCCACGGTCACTTCTTCACTGACAGTTCCTCCGGGGCCTACCGCACTAATAGTATAAGTAGTAGTTTGCGTGGGCGAAACATTTACCGAACCGTTAATATCCACACTGCCGACGCCGTTATCTATAGTAACGGTTTCCGCGTCGGTAGTAGACCAGGACAAAACGGCGGACTGCCCGGCTTCGATACTTTCCGGCGCTGCACTAAAAGTCACCTGGGGCGGCAGGAACCGGATGCGGGTAACGGTTACGGTTTTTTCGCTAATGTTGCCGCCGCAGTCTTCCAGCACATAAGTAAAGGTGTTTTCGCCTATAACTAACGGCAGTTGATAAGAAAAAGCGCCGCTGTCGATAGTCACGGGATTATTATTAATGGTTAATGTTGTTCCGCCAACTGCCGTGCCGCTGGTTTCGATTTGTTCGAGATGGGTCTCGATGCCGTCCTGTGGCGCATTAATAATTAGTTCCGGGGCGATAGTATCTACCGTGACTTCACCATTCCACTCGATCACCTGCTGATGTTCGCTCTTCTTTGAAATAGCTTCTAAGAGCTTTTCATAGGTTTTGTGGGGCTTCAATCCCCGGCTGTTAAATAGCGAAGGAAAGTTAAAATAAAATAATTGCACATCATAATTGCCGTCAAGAACGGTTTGCCCGGCTTCGTTTTTGCCGTCCCACACCAGGGATATAACTGCTTCTCCCGATGCTGGGAAACGAGTCGTACCGGCCAGGAACCTGAGAATTTGTTCTCCCTGTTTCACAAAAAGAAAAGCGTACACATGCTTATGCTCCCTGCCTTTAAAATAAGCCGACAAAGGCATGGTGTTTTTTTCGCCTCCGGCGGCAAGGGGGGCTTTTTTGAAAAACCGCCCCCCTTGACCCCCCGAAAAACTTTTGCTTAACTTCACCGCAGGAGAGTTTTCTTCACTTTCCCCATTAGGTGAGAAACACTGCTCATACTCGACTTTTAATAATTCTACTTTGGGAAATTGCCCCGTATTTTTTTCATTTTTACCCGCCGTATCCAACGACAGGGTGAAAAATAAAGATACTACTAAGATTAAAACCATACTTCCAAACAACACATTACGTTTTTGTTTAATAGCCATAATCATACCTCCGAT
>JAGLSW010000820.1 GCA_023135565.1 Candidatus Aminicenantota bacterium
CAAAAGTTTGGCCCCCGGCAGGGAGATCGTTAGAGTTCTCGAATGCCTGTTTGCTGAGTGCTGAAGGCCGAAGGTTGAAGTCTGGGGCTGGTGCTGATAATTAAGTTCCTATTGCAAAACAGCAGTTTTTATTTTATAATCTTTCAATGAGACAAGTAAAATCAAATATCGACGGAACGATACAGTATTTTTTGCCCTACAGCGAACATTTTGATTGCCTCAGAGACAGGAAAGATAATGTAATTTTCTACGGCAATGGCAAAGGATATCCCGAAGTATCGGGAGGCCGGGCGCCGGGAAACGCCCACTTAGTAGAAAAAGCAGAACTTCAGCGCCTTGCGGAAACCCTTGGACCGCAATTTCAATGGGCAGCCAATTCCACCCGTCCCCGTTACACCCGGAATGTAAAAGAGATGCTGCGCCGGGTTGCTGCCAGCGGTTCCTCTATTGTGGTGGCAGATTTTGATTTTGCAAATCGCATTAAGCAGGATTTCCCGGACATTCCCCTGACAGCTTCATGCATCATGTCATTAAAAATGGATTTTCAAAAGATTCGGACCTCCGGGCTGTTCCACCGGGTAGTTACCCCCCAGTTCTGGAATTACGATTTCGATGAACTGGGGCAATTGGAGGCCCCTGGGGAACTGGTGACAATCGTTAATAGTAAATGCGACCATAGGGAAGATCCACAGCGGTGTCTGAACCATTATAATTATTACTCGAAATTATATGCACCCCTTCCCCATAAGGAACTTGAGAAAGAGTGGTCTGGAAAATGTGAATTTTGGCGTTATATGACAATGACTGGCAAGCTCCTTTCGCAATTGGGGATGAATACCCTGAGCGATACACTGAGTATGTATTTGAAGTATAGGCATGAAAGATTTCCACCCTGGCGTGTCGTTATTCAAGAATTGAGCCGACGAGGCTTTATGCGATTTAAATTCGAGGGCCGTTCACTTACTCCCCTCAAGGAGTGGGCAGAACCAATTATCAGCTTTATCGAAACCCAATGACGCATGGAGTTCTCGTTTTTGACTAAGAACCTGTCACAATTTCGCTCAAAGTTGCGCCAGCGGTATTCCCTCTGATATGATGAGTGCAATGAGATTAAAAGCAATTTGTGTATCTTATAGTTAATACTCAACACTATAGACTATTGCAAAACTCTGCCTTTTATTCTATAATTTTTCAATGAAACAAATTAGATCAAATACTAGCGGATCAATGCAGTTTTTTTTGCCCTACAGCGAACAGTTTGATTGCTTCAAAGGCAGGAAAGATAATGTGTTCTTGTACGGCAACAGCAAAGGATACCCGGAGGTATCGGGAGGCCGGGCACCGGGAAACGCCCACTTAGTAGAAAAAGCAGAACTTCACCGACTGGTGGAAACCCTGGGGACTCGGTTCCAGTGGGCAGCCAATTCCACCTTTCCCCGTTACAGCCGGAATGTAAAAGAGATGCTGCACCGGCTTGCAGCCAGCCGTTCCTCCGTTGTGGTAGCGGATTTTGATTTTGCGAATCGCATTAAGCAGGACTTCCCGGGTATCCCGCTGACCGCTTCATGCATCATGTCGTTGACCATGGATTTTGAAAAGATTCGGACCTCCGGTCTATTCCACCGGGTGGTTACTCCACAGTACTGGAATTACGATTTCGATAAACTTGGACAATTAAAAAAACCAAAGGAATTGGTGACAATTGTTAATAGTAGATGCGATCATGGCGAAGACCCGCAGCGGTGTCTGCACCATTACGATTATAACTCGAGAATGTACTCACCTCCTCCTTACGAGAACCTGGAGATCGATTGGTCGGAGAAATGCGATTATTGCCGTTATATGACAATGAGCGGCAAGCTCCTTTCTCAATTGGGTGAGAATACCCTCAGCAGTAAACTTGCCATGTATTGGAAGTATAAAACGGAGAAATTTCCTCCCTGGCAGGTTGTGATTCAAGAATTGGGTCAACGGGGATTTAGACAATTTAAATTCCAGGGCCGCGCATTTGCCTCGCTCAAGGAGTGGGCAGAACCGATTATCAGCTTTATCGAAGCCAACTGACGGTGGTGTTTCCAATAAGAACCTGTCTCGATCTCACTTAAAGTTGTGGAATCAGTATTCCCTCCGATGCCAATTTTCCCAGGGTCATGGCAATAGCAATCTCCTTTTTTTGATCTATTTTTTTTAATTCCTTAATTATTTCTGTAATATACCGTTTCCCGTCGCATAGATTCAATAGCTCCAGGGCAAAGGGGGAGATCGCTTTACTCCGCCCGTTTTGTAAAGAATAGAGATAATAAGTCGTTTTAGGAACAAGCGGTTCCCTGTTAATGAAATTTATCCAATCTATCCGGTCAAAATTGAATTTAAAGGTCTTTATTACCACAGATTTGTTTAGAATGAGTTTATATTTTGAATAATCCCCTGAGTTAATTTTATTTGATTGTTTATTCTCTTTAATGTTTTTGTCTATATTTACCCGGGACGCCAATTCATTCAGCCATTCAAAATCCATTAAGTTGTCGATAAAAACCGGATCGATATTCAGCCCCACGGTCATGTCCAACATTTCTTTTTTAAGCGAATCCGGCGCTCCATCTACCTTTTTAAACATTTCTAAAGAGATTTTTTCCGGCAGCGTGTCGGTGTTTTCAAACCATTTCTTGAAGTATGATATTAACCGATGAGGTGATACATTAAAAACCTGTATGAGAAGATAAGATAAATAAGGGAATATAAAATAAGGAATTCCATCGGCTTTTGAGATACGATTCTTTGGCATAAAATTATCCTTTAATAAATAATGAGGAAATATTCTATTTATCAAATTTTCAACATATTCGTCACTAATTGACTCCTTTGACCGTATTTTCTTTATTAATTTCCGGTTGAGTCCCAGGTTCTCGATGTTAAGCAAATACAGCGGAGCATAATCTGGATTTTGCTTAAGCCGAATTCGGCTTGAACGTTCCGATACATAAAAAATCATATCGATAATTTCTTCTTTAGAAAGCCATTGGGTAGAATGGCCTATACTTTGCGACCAGTGGGGCTTTTCCAGGTGTTTCCTAAAATCCTTGATGGTGCGGAATTCATTTTGATATCCCCACTTCCCGGGGTTTTCAAAAATCGGTGAACCTGGGCTCACGAAAAACAGGGGATCAAACAGAAAACTAATATGCGGATAATCAACGGCTTGTTCTATAAAGTCCAGGGTGGAATAAATACTGGCGGCATCTTGCCCAGGTAAGGGAAACAAGAAGAGTAGTGCAAGTGGTATTTCCAGGCTGCCGAAGGTTTTTATCAAATCCCGGATATCTTTTTCGGTATATTCCCTGCCAATCCGCCGCAGTACGTTGTTGTCCACAGACTCAAGTTCAAAATTGAATGAGCATGCCACTGCTGTGTTTTTCCAGCGTTCCAAATATTCGGCTTTAGCCGGGTAAAACAATTCCTGCTGGATATGAATAGCCAACTTTCTTTCACGTAACTCCTTTAAAAAAGAATCCACATAACCTTTGCCCAATATACGAATATCGCCCATCAGGAATACGATATCCATGCCGTCTTTTTCAAAGGTTTCAATTTCCCGGATAAGTTGCTCGGGGTCTAAAGCCAACGGGCACTCCCTGTAATAGAAATTTTTATAACTGGATTTTGATCCACCACAAAAGGGGCAATCCAGGTTGCATCCTTTAATACTAATATATCCCCGCGATAATTCTTTCTCGATATTCCGGAAACTGACATCTTCCCATTTTTCGGGAACCCGGGCCGGATTCACCGATATGGGTCCATCTTTTCTGGATCGGTATGCTAAATTGGGTATTTTTTTTAGGTGGGAATAACGATTGCTGCTATTTCTTTTTAGGGTTTCCGCCAGGGGTACAATCGCTTCGTCCGCTTCCCCCAGGACAACTGCATCGATATATGGGTAATCTTTTAGGATTTCTCGAAAAAAATAGGTAGCCGTAAGACCACCCAGGAAAACAAAGCTATCTGGCATTAATTTTTTGATCGCCGCAGCCATTTCCAGGGCGCCGGGAGTATGTACTGCCCAGTGCAGATCGATACCGAAACCTTTAGCCTGTAAGTCAGCGATTATTTTTGTTAGGTCGAATTTATCCCCCCGCTTAATTGTGTTGTAATACAAGCGGCCGATATTTAAAACCCCGGGGTTGAATCCCTGACTTTTCAATTTGTGATATAAAGCATTTATTCCTACCGGAGCATAAAGAAAAAGATCATTTTCCGCTGCCCCGGAAGGGAAGGGGCCGCTTAAAGGAAACTTTGTTTTATTAAAACTGGAAGGCGGATGAAGAAAAAGTATGTCATAATTCGCGGCTTCATGTTCTTTCATGCCAGCTCCCTTGCTTGCTATGAGTTTTCCTGTTTACTTTGACGGGTTGGAAATATGCGGCATTAATATTCCCTCTGATACTATCGTCCCAATTTTTATGGCAGTGAGGACTTCATTCATTTGCCCCGTTTCTTTTAAAATATCAATGATATCGCGGACATTTCGAGTACCGTCACATAACATCAATAGCTTTTGGATAAAAGGGGTGATAGTTCTCCTGGTTCGTTTTTGTAATAGGTAAAGATAGTAAGTGGTGTCTGGATTAACCGGGATGTCCCGGGTAAAGTTTTTCCAATCCACCCGTCCGAAATTAAATTTAAAGGTCTTTAATGCCACCGATTTATTGAGGATAAGTTTAAGCGTTGAATACTCCCCTGCATTATAGCTTTTCGCCGGGTTGTCATCGCTATCGCCGTTGTTTATATTTACCCGGGTTGACATTTCGTTCACCCATTCGAAATCCATCAGGTTATCAAAAAAAGACGTCTTGATATTAATATCAAAGGTACCTGCGAAGTGTAATATTTCTTTTTTAACTTTGCCCGGAGCGCCGGTTACTTTGTTAAATTCTTCTAAAGAAATTTCATTTGGTATCATTGCGCTATTTCCGTGCAATTTTTTTATAAATTTGAATAATTGATACGGAGATACATTAAAAACACGCATAAGGAGATTGGCTAGATCGGGGAATAGAGTATAGGGGATACTGTCGTTTTTTTGGATCCGAGTTTTTTTTAATAAGTTATCTTTCAATAAATAAGCAGGAAAAACTTTTTTTATATTATTTTTAAAATAATTGTCAGTATCAATCCCTGATACCGGTTTCTTTTCACGTAATTGCTCGATTAATTTAAGGTTGAGTTCCATATTCTCCGTGTTGAGCAAATACAGGGGAGCATAACCCGGATTTTGCCTAAAATGAATTCGATTAGTGCGTTCAGCTACATAAAAAATCATATCGATAATTTCTTCTTTTGAGAGCCACCTGGTATGGTATCCGAGACACTGAGACCAATGAGGATTTTCCAGGTTCTTTCTAAAATCCTTAAGAGTCCGAAATTCAATATGATATCCCCAGCCTTCCGGGTTTTCAAAAATCGGTGAACCAGGGCTTATGTAGAACATGGTTTCAATCACAAAATTTATGTGCGGATACTCAACCGCTTGCTCGATAAAATCCATAGTTGAACGGATACTGTCGGAATTTTGCCCCGGCAGCGGAAATATGAAATATAGCTCAAGCGGTATCTCAAGATTGCTGCAAGTTTTTATCAGGTTCCAGGATTCTTTAGGGGTATGTCCTTTGCCAATCCGCCGGAGAGTCCCGGCATCCGAGGATTCGATCTTAAACGTAAATAAACAATTTGACGCTGTTTTTTTCCATTGTTCTAAGTATCCCGGCTCCGGGGGGTAAAATAATTCCGCCATAATTCTAATATTGAATTTTTTCTTAGATAACTGTTTAAAAAAAGAATTTACGTAATTCTCGCCCATCATACGAATATCACCCACCAGAGCTGCGCTGTCAAGGCCGTTTTTTTCGAAGGTTTCGATCTCGCGAATAAGCTGCGCGGGATATAAAGCCGTCAGATGATCCCGGTAAAAAAAATTCTGGTAACTGGATTTGGATCCACCGCAAAAAGAACAATTCAAGGAGCATCCTTTTATACTAATATATCCAATCGATAATTCATCCTCAACATTCTGGAAACTAATATTTTCCCATTTTTCGGGGATTCGAACCGGGTTTAAGCAAATATGTCCATCTCTCCCGGATCGGTAAGCTAAATTCGGCACTTCCTCCAGGTTGGGACGACTGCTGTTCTTTCTTAGAGTTTCCGCCAGGGGGACGATGGCTTCGTCTGCTTCACCCAGGACTACTGCATCTATGTATGGGTAATCTTTTAGAATTTCTCGATAAAAATAGGTAGCAGTAAGGCCGCCCATGAAAACAAAACTATCGGGAAATATTTTTTTGATTGCGGCAGCCAGGTCTAAAGCCCCAGGCGTATGAACCGCCCAATGCAAATCGATACCAAAACCCTTTGCCGAAAAACCAGTGATTATTTTTGTTAGGTTAAATCTTTTCCCCTGTTTAATTGTTTTATGAAACAAACGCCCGACATTTAAAAATCCAGGATTAAAATCCTGGCTTTTCAATCTATGATATAAAGCATTTATTCCGACTGGAGCATAAAGAAATAATCCACTTTCTTCATATCCTAAAGAGACCACGCCGCTTAAAGGGAATCTTGTTTTATTAAAACTGGAAGGTGGATGAAGAAAGAGGATGTCATACTCTACTGCTGTGGGTTTTTTTTTCATTTTTCTCCTTATCTTTTTCTGTCATTTATTTGGTTCTTGCGAATAATCGCGTTCGAATTCCTGCTGTATCTTTGTATCGGCTGTTGCCAGGGGAATGCACCACGAATCTCTTAAGACTGCTAACTTAGCATCGATGGCCCAGCGCAGTGGGGGGGAATCATCCCATCGCTGCACCAGCAATAAAATACTGGCCTTTTCTCTATCTACTACCAGTCGTTCCTGGCTCCCGGGTAATCCGCGGGTGTCGTGCAGCACATACTGCCCGTGGGCTTCCTCTTCCAGGTGCAGCTTTGGCGGTTCAAAGGCTGCCGGGTTAGCTTCACCGGGTTCCCATGCGTTTACCCAGCGGTGGAATGCTTTTCGCAGCCTGGCAAGGATACTCGGGTGTTCATATGACTGGGCTTTGAAATCAGCGGTAAAAAAATAGGCGATTTTTTTCAGGTCGACATGAGTTGGCAAGACATCTTTATAAAGTGCGGCAGGCCGTAGGTTTGATATCCCAAACTCTTCCGGTGATCGTTGATATTTGCTGAATCGATGGATTTCCAGGGCGCAAAAAGTAACGGGGGGCGGCAAGTGATGAATTAAAGGAATTAACTCCAGCATTTCCTCGTATTCGTTCAAAATGTCACCAGGAATCCCAAAAAGTAAATTCCAATTTAAATTCATGCCGACAGAACGAGCATAGCGTAGGAGAGCAAGGTTTTGCCTGACATCCGCAGGCTTTCGCATGCGCTTAAGTAACCCGGGAGACAGGGATTCGAAACCGGGCTGAACCTGGTAAGCGCCTGCTTGTTTAAGAGCGATCATATGGCCCAATGATAGACTTGTATTTACTACATACCGAATGCGAATGGTTGGGAACCTCTTTGAAATACGCGGAAACAGGGTTTTGGCGTATTCTAAAGGCATAGAACTGTCTACCATGTTTACAGGGTTTGAGGGATGCCTCTTTACCAGGATTTCCAGGTCCACCATAACTTGGTCCGGGGATTTGGTGCGATATGATTCTTTTTCTCCATTCAATCCGCAAAATGTGCATTTTTTATACCAGCAGCCGCGGCTGGTTTCATAAAGAATAGGGAATTTATCGCCGGGATATGGTTTTAATGAGATGGCTTCCGCCTGTTGGAAAAATTCACGGTAATCCGGCACCGGCAGACCTGCCAAATCCATGACTTCTTTGCCGTTAATAATTCTTTCTTCAGGCCGCTTTCCGTCGAATATATTTTGAACGAAAACGGGAAAGGTGATATCGCTTTCCCCGGAAAATATATAATCGATACTGGTGTCCAGGGAGAGGATACCTTCGGCCATTTCGCCTTCGCAATGAAATCCTCCCAAAACAGTAATAATGTTGGGATTAAATTGCTTCACATATTTAAGCAAAGTGATTGGAGGTACCAATCCTCCATGGGAATTGGTACAACCGACGATCCGGTATCCTGTCCGGCAGATCTGTTTTGCCAAAGATTTGATCCAGCCAGTAACCTGGTCCACCATATCCATCCAATTCATCGAAATAATCCATCCTGCCACAGGTCCCAGGTACCCGGACATTTTTTTGGCAGCGTCTCCTTCATCTTTCAGCCAGACATGATCCGGGAGGTAGCGGAGATCGATTAATCGATGAATATTACGCCCCATGGGGGGAAGTCCAAAACCGGCAGCAGCAAAAAGGCGTTCGCCTATAAAGTTGGTCGTATTTAAAAACGAGATAGTATCATAAGTTTTGAAGCCGAGGAGGTGGGTAAATAACAAATTGGCATAAAATACATTTACATTTATCCCCCTGCGTCTGCATCCTGCTTGCAGCAAGTGGGCGGCAAGTGAAGGAGTTCCCGTTGGTGCTACCGGGGGGACGAGAATTAAAACTTCACCGGGAGCAAGTTGGTTCAACGAATCATTTATCCCTGGTTTTGACAATGTTTCCTCCTTTTCAATCTATCTCTCTCCCTGCCGGCGTTCAAATTCCTGTAATATATCTATCTCAGTTGTTACCAGGGGGATGAACCATGATTCACTTACCACACCTAATTTGGCATCCACTGCCCAGCGCAATACAGAGGATTCGTCCCAGGGAGTGGCTGTCAATAGTATGCCCGCTTTCTTTCTATCCACTACCAATTTTTCGGGTAACCCGGGTAATCCGCGGGTGTCGTACAGCACAAAATCACCGGAGGATTTGCTATTACGTTCCATGAACAGTGTTGGCGGTTGAGAGTTTTTGGTAATGGCTTTATCACGCCCCCAGGCCCTTGACCAAAAATTGAATTCTTCCTGCAAGTTTGAAATTATTTCCGGGTGCTCATACGACTGGGCTTTAAAATTCCCGGCAAAAAAATTAGCAAGTTTTTCTTTTTGAGCATGGAGAGGTAAGACATCATTATAAAAGGCAGCCGGACGAGGATTTGGAATAGTATATTCTGCCGGTGCTGTTTGGTATAAGCAAAACCGGGGTATCCTCATGGATAGCACCTCCCCGGGAGGAGGCAGGTGGTGGATTAAACGCATCAACTCCATCATTTCTTCGTATTCATGGACTTGATCCCCGGGAAACCCATAGAGTATATTCCACCATACATCGATTTCAAGAGATCGGGCATAGCGCAGGGTTGCTATAATATGCCTGATGGTCGTCCCTTTTGCCATGCGCTTAAGTAATGAAGATGACAGGGTTTCTATACCTGGTTGGATGCGATATGCACCGGCTTTTTTCAGGGCTATGACCTGGTCCAGTTCCAGGTTAGCGCTTAACTCAAATTGAAAGCGAAGCGAAGGGAGCGCTTCCGGTAACCGGGGAAATAGGCTATTGAAATATTGCAGCGGCATCATATTATCCACCATATGAACCGGGATGCCTGGGTGAAGATTGTTTATATATTCAAAATCCCTGAGCACTTTGTCCCCGGATTTGGCGCGGTATGACTTTGCTTCTCCATTTAATCCGCAAAATTTACATTTCTTCCACCGGCAGCCGCGGCTGGTTTCGTAGGGGATGGCAATTGTGCTGTCTTTGGGGAGATTTATAGAGAATAACTTTAATTGCCGGAAATATTCCCGGTAGTCCGGCACTGGTATTTCATCGAGGTTCTTTACTTCCTGACAATAAATAATCTTTTCCTTTGGCCGTTTGCCAGTCAATACGTCTTTACAGAAAGCAGGAAATGTAATGTCGCTTTCCCCGGAAAATATATAGTCGATATTGGTCTCCAGGGAAAGGATTCCTTCGGCCATTTCACCTTCACAAAGCGCTCCTCCTAAAACAGTGATAATATCAGGGTTTGCTTGCTTAACATGTTTGAGCAAAGCGATGCTAGGCGCTAGCCTTCCATTTGTATTGGAACAACCCACCACACGATAATCCATCCCTGAAATCTGTTCAGTCACCGATTTAATCCATTGGGATGCCTTTCCCTCCACCTGCTGCCAGTCCACGGAGAGTACCCATTTTCTAATTGGAGTAAAATTTTCCGACATTTTTTTAAATGCGATTTCACCCCTTTTCTGCCATATATGATCCGGCAGCCAATTGGGGTTAATTAGTCGGTGAATATTCCGCCCCATGGGAGGAAGGTCAAAGGCTGATGCACAGAAGAGGCGCTCGCCAATAGAAGTCATCTGCTCTAAAGCTATGATAGTATTATAAAGATCAACGCCGATGAGACCGGCAAAATGTAAATTAGCATAAAATACTCCTACGCTGATCCCGATACTTTGGCAGCTTGCTTGCAGCAGGTGGGGAGCCAGTGAGGGAGTTTCTGTTGGTGCTCCCGGGGGGACGATGAGTAGAACGTCGGTAACAGGTAGATGACTCGCTAATACATTCATTCCCGGTTTCACCTGGGCTTTCTTCATTTTTTTCTCTTATTTTTAAAGCCGAATCCCGACGATAGTGATATCATCCCGCTGTGTTTCCGTATCCTGGTGGGCGTTGAGTTCCTCTTCTAAGTTTTGCTTTTGCGCTGGTGTCGGGGATTCAGCTATCTTTGCCAAAAGAGCTTTAAACCTTTTGGAACCGAATCTTCTCATATTTGCATCTTGTTGATCGACAAACCCATCACTGGTTAAATAAATCATATCCCCTTTTTGCAGGGGGAATTCATGCGTGGTATATGTACGGGTGATTTCCTTTTGCCTGCCGCCGATGGATTGTCTATCTCCTTTGATTTCGATTAATTGTGCATCAACGCTTTTCTGCTCTGCATTTCCAGCCCTGGCAGCATACAGCGGCCGGCCCGCCCCGGCAAAGTGAAGTGCGTTTTTATTCTTATCGAAGCGGCACATGCACACATCCATGCCATCCATGGATTTTGCCTCCGCTTCCTCTTGCTGCAAATGAATGCGCACCTTTTTGTGGAGTTCCTCGAGAATCTTTCCCGGTTCCATGACTCTGTTGGTGTTTACGATCTCATTGAGAAATATACCGCCCATCATGGCCAGCAGCGCTCCGGGCACCCCATGACCGGTGCAGTCCACTACGGCAAATATGATGACGTCGTCCACTTCCGTGAACCAATAGAAGTCGCCGGATACGATATCCCTGGGCAAAAACAGGATGAAGTGATCCGGCAGTGCGGTTTTTAATTTTTCTTCCAGGGGCATGATGGCTGCTTGAATTCTTTTGGAATAGTAGATACTGGCTAAGATTTGTTCATTTTTTTCTCTTAATTCCTGTGTCCGCTGCGCTACTTTATCTTCTAAGTGTTCGTACAACTCAGCATTTTTCACTGAAATTGCAATTTGCGAAGAGAGGATATTCAGTACTTCCAATCGGTCTGGGGTAAATGCGCCGGTTGTTAAGTTATTCTCCATATACAGGATACCTGCTAATTTACCCTGGTTTAAAAGGGGGAAACAAAGAACAGATTTCGGTTTTTGCTTTTTTATGTATTCGTCTTCCGTAAAACTTCCTTCATGGACCGCGTCATTTAAAACGACTGTTTCTTTGGTGCGTTCCACGTATTTCACAATGTTTTTCGAGAGTATGGATGCGGCAGATGCAGCATCATTGCTCACACTGTTGATGGGAATCGACTCTAATATTTTTACTTCTTCTTGATCGATCATTTCCTTGGCTTTGATAGACCATTCCCCATCCCGGGGCAGTAAAAAATATCCTTTTTGAGCTCCGGCGTTTTCGATTACAATGTGCATCATTTTTTTTAGCAATTCTTCAAGCTTGATTTCTCTTGAAATGGTGTTTGATGCTTTGATAATGGCGCCTAAGTCCAGGGCTTCTGAACTTCCGGTGGTGCTGGTTGTAATGGTTATATCATCGATTCCCTTTCCTTCTTTTTTCTTTTTTATTGTTATCCAATCCGGGTACTCTTTTTCTAATTGTTTTGTTTTAGGTTTGCATCCCCATCTATTGTAGCAGTAATGCGCTTCATTCATATACAAGGCGGCAATTTTTTCCTGGCCTAAGGAAAGGTAATATTTGGCCGCCAGTTCGTTGGCAATAGCTTCTTCGTGAATAATTCCATTCTCGTGGGCTGATTTGATTGCATCGTTGTATAATCTCGCGGTCTTCTGTATATCTTTCCCGGTAATACGACAAATTTCCGCTGATATCAATAAGTATTTATTAAGGTAGTTATACCTGTTGTGTTCACTCCAGTTCTTGTATTTTTTTTGAATTTCTTTTATTTTCTTTAGATATTTCTTCTGCGTCTTTCTACTGGAATCAGGGTAAAGGGCAGACATTGCCAACGTATAAAAAAAATAGGATATTTGAATTTTCGGCGATCCGATAACATTTTCTTGAAGCTTCTCAGCTCGCTGACAAATACTATATGCTTCTGAGTATTCTCCCATCAAATAACATATAATCTGCTTAATACCATAATAAAAAACCATTCCGGTTTTATCTTTTGTTTCACGAAATTTTGGGATAATCTCTTCTTCATTAAAAGCGGTTCCCTTTAGAAGAAGTATATTTTCCGTTTCACCCAGTAAATTAAGAATTCCTTGATACCATACATTAAAATAATTGGTTAATTGATGTTGATTTAACTTGGCTACATGATCATGATGTTTCAGAAAGAAGTCGTTTTTAATAGAATCCAGGTGTTCTCCTGAATAGAGGAGTATAAATGTGTAGTTACAGTAATTATAGCCCAGGTACACGAAGTCACCGGCCGCCTGACAAACCTCCCGGCATCTATTAAAATATCCCGATATCTCCCTAAAAGGTCTTTTCAAATGCAATATCAAGAAACCATGGGGAAAGTATACCCTTGATTTTAAAATATTGAGATTATATCTATCGGCCAATTTTACCGCTATTTTGCTAAATTCATACCCATTGTCAATCTCTAATAACATGGCCGAAATAATGATAGCATATGAGCAAAAAGATATAGCTGAATGGTGTGAATTCCCATATTTAAAGGTTAAATTTACCATTTTCAGGACTAAAAGAGGAAGTAAATTACCACCGGAAACCAGGGCTGGCGCCTGACATTCTTGTAAAACTTTCATGGCTGCTTTCTTTTTTATATCCGTCATTTCCGGCTGATGCAACCAATCCTGAATTTTTTTCCCCCGGGATAGTATTTTGGCTTTGATTAATTCACGCATGATGACCGGTTTACTTGGTTTCTCAGGTATTGTGATGCCCAATTCTTTTAGAGCTTTCAAGCCACTGCTCAGTGCTTTTTTATACTGCGTTTGAATATGATAGTGGTCGATTTGAAGGGAATAAATATTTATTCTATCCATTAATGCCCTGGCGTTTTGCAGTACAATATCAAATAATCTATCTGCGTCTTGAATATTTCTTGCTAAATATTCGGATTCGGACCACTCCGTGTAGTAGGAAAGAGTGAACTGGTAATCGCTTTCCCAGGGATTGTCTGGAAGCAGTTCCGCGCCCTGGCGGAAGAGATTTGTCGCGGGAGCATAGGCGGTGGAGGATTTTGCTCTCTGTCCAGCTTTAAAATTGATTTCCAATAGTTGTCTCTTTTCTCCGTCGTTTAATAACTCTCTAACCTGGTTCCATTGGTCGGCAATACGAAAGATCGATTCCTCAAGCTGATCTTCCTCCCCTTCGTCTAACAATTTTTTCCCGATGGTATAATGCAGTTTTTTTCGTTCGATTTCGGTTATTAATGAGTATGATGCTTCCAATACTCTATCATGAACAAACTTCAGGCTGTTATCGATTAAGATGATTATCCCTTCCTCCATGACCTGCCGCAAATCTTCGAAGGTATCTTCATTTGATTTTCCATATATGGATGCAAGCAGGGTTAAGGAGGATTTTTCACCTATACAGCAGAGTATTTTCAACACATTCAAGGCATTCTTCGGCAGTTTTTTTACCTTTTCCGCCAGGAGGTCTACGATATTTTCGGTGATTCCTGCCTGTTGGATTTGGGAAATATTCCAGGTCCAACCGGCATCTCCCCCTTTAGGGACGTGCAAAAATTCGATAAGGCCACGTTCATAAAGCGTTTTCAAATACTCTTTTAGGAAAAAAGGATTACCCCCGGTTTTTTGCAGCAGGAGAGTCGCCAGTTTTTTGGTTTTTGCCCTATGGCAGTGTAGGGTGTCGGCGGCCAATTGCCCGATATGACCCTCTTCTAAGGGGCCGACAGGGATATTTTTCCAGGACAAACCGGCACTCTTTATTTTCTCTTGCATTAACGAGAGGGGATGACCAGCGTCCACTTCATTATCCCGAAAAGCGCCGATAAATAAAAAGTAATTCAACTCGATATCCGCGATAAGGGTTTGAATTAAATCCAGGCTGGCGTTGTCCGCCCACTGCAGGTCGTCGAGAAAAAGAACCAAGGGGTGTTCCTTTTTGGCAAAGACCCTGACAAAGTTTTGAAAAACCATATTAAACCTGTTTTGAGTTTCTGTTGGCGGCAGGTCTTGTACCCGCGGTTGTTTGCCGGTAATTAATTTAACTTCATCAATCACATCTATGATGACCTGCCCGCTGCCGCCCACAGCCTCGAGGATTTCTTTTTTCAATATGGCTAATTTGTCTTCGCTTTCCGATAAAAACTGCTTTAATAATTCCCGGAATGCCTGGATAATGGCTGAATAGGGGATGTTTCTTCTATATTGGTCATATTTTCCGCTGCAAAAATAGCCGCGCTTTTCCACGATGGGCTTATGTATCTCATTAATCAGCGCCGATTTGCCGATACCGGGAGAGCCGAAAACAAACATCATCTCCTTCTTACCTTCGGCAGCGTCATTGAATAATCTTATGATCTCCGATATCTCCTTTTCCCTGCCATATAATTTTTCGGGGATATAAAATATTTCCGGGATGTCCTCCTGCCCGATCTCAAAATCATCACTTTTCCCTTTTTTTAAACTATCTAAACATCTCTCTAAATCCTTTCGTAATCCATAAGTACCCTGGTATCTCTCTTCCGGGATTTTTGCCATTAATTTCAAGATGATTTTTGATAAGGGGGGAGGTATTTCCCGGTTTAATTTATGAGGAGATGACGGCATTTGGGCCAGGTGGCAGTGAACTAATTCCAGTGGGTCGGTAGACTCGAAGGGCAATTTTCCCGTAAACATGTGATAAAAGGTAACGCCTAAGGAATAATAATCACTCCGGTAATCTAAGGGGCGGTTCATCCTGCCGGTTTGTTCCGGGGAAATATAAGGCAGTGTGCCTTCTAATTGGTTTGGGTTTTTAATAGATAGGTTTTCCCGTGACAACTTTGTAGAAATCCCGAAGTCGATGATTTTGAGTTGGTCTGTATTAGGATCCCAGATGATATTGTTGGGATTGATATCCTTATGTATGACATTTTCTTCGTGAATTTTTTCTAAAATTCCGGTTATATCTATGGATAGATTTACCAACTCAGATAAAGTGCACTGTTTGTTCTTGAGGGAAACCGGTAGCGATTCACCTCCGAAATCCTCCATCACAATAACCGGGCAATTGCCATGAGTTTCCAGGCTGAGGACCCGGGTCGCCCCGGGATAGTCCATACCGCTCATCAGGTTGTATTCATGTTTTAAACGGTTGACTTCATCGGTGGTTGGATATTTGCTTTTTAGTGTTTTCAGGATGACCCGCTGCTGTTCTGTTTGGCGTAAACCTCTATAAACCAATGTCTTTGAGCTTTCATAAATTTTGTCTTTGACTTGAAAGCCGGGTATATCTGTCATTGACGTTCTCCTTCACACGTAATACCGGCCCTCGGAACTAGACCCTCGGTAAATGTCAAGTTGGCTTTGTAATGGGCTTTACGTTTATATCGCCTCTTACTCACTATTGCTCCTTTAGCCTTTAGATTATTCTTTAATAAAATTTTTGTTTGATATTCTCAAGGTTATTTTTAACATTTTATTTTTCTTTTGTCAATTATTTTCCCTTATATTTATATTAAAAAAACAAAAAATTTAACAAAACTTCCAAAAAAGCTTGACTTTCTTTTTTTGAGGTGTTATGATACGCTCTAAAGCCTAAGATTTACATTTTTAGTAAAATAGGAGAAAAAAAATGGCTGAAATGCATGATTTTTTATCAGTGCTTGTTCTTTCAAAAAGTTTTCGTGACAAATTTATTGCTGCGATGAATCAAGCAAATCCACAAAAGTCGGTAACGGAACTACTGGAGAAAGAGGGCTTTTCGATCAATGATGACCAGATTAAAGACCAGATACTTAACCTGGATATCGATGCTGTAATGAAACAAAAAATGCAGGATGTTGATGACTTTGTGTATGACAATTCCGGTTTAGATCCACAGTGGTAAGGTATTTTTAATTTTTTTCCATTTCAATAGCCGGCAGCCTTTACAGTTGACGCGTTGGTTAATATAGGAGGTATAGGAGTGCGTAAGATAAAGCTTGAGAATAGTGCGCCCTTCATTGATAGATCTTTTCAGTTAGTTGGCCCTTATAATAAAAGAGAAGTTATCGAAGTAGATATAATTTTGCGCAGCAAAGATCCTGTAGGATTAGAAGAAAAATCTGACAATCTTCAATACACGGATAAGCATATGAGCAGCGATGAGATAACGGCGCAGTTTGGCCCCTCTGCTAAGGATATTAAGAAAATAAAACTAATTGCCGGTTTTTTCAAGCTTAAGTGGTGGTTCTACCGTGATATGGACATCGACAAGTCCAACTGGTGCGTTACCTTAAAAGGTAAAATAAAGATTTTTAACAGGTTGTTCGGTATTCAAATTGATAGCTATAAACATCCTGTTTATCCCAACCGGCAATTTCGCGCCTTTACGGAAGATATATCCATACCAAAAAAATTGGAAGGAATCGTAATAAGTGTTTTAGGACTTGATAACCTCCCTATCATACAAACACCCTGTAAAAAAAATTTGGTGCTGTCCCCGGAGGATGTTGTTGACGCTGATTCAAAGCCGGTTTTTAAACCGAATGAACTTGCTGAAAAATATTACAGTTTTCCAAAGGACGTACACGGTAAAGGACAATCCATTGCAATTGTAATTTGTTCGAAATCTGGGGCAGGTTATAAACTAGAAGAGTTGGAACACTATTTTAAAGAAGTTATTGGGCTACCGACTGTCCCCAATATTGAAGCGGTAAATGTAGGCATTGAAGAGAACAGCCCGGGTAAGCTTTTCGAAGATTTTGAAGTATATAACGATATTGAAATTTTAGGTTCAATCGCCTATGAAGCCGATATATTTGTTTATTTTACCAACAACAAATTTTCCGGACTTGAAGCGGCTCTTTGCGAAATAACAAGTCGTGAGGAGAATCCACATTCGATAATTTCCATTAGTTACGCGATTAATGAATGTAAATGGAGCCCGCAGCAAATAATCGGACTAAGACAACAATTTCGTAAAGCAGCTTTAATGGGGATCACTGTTTGTGTGTCTTCCGGTGATGATGGCACCCTGGATGGGGTTACTAGCCCGTCCTCCTTTAAGCATGTCCTGGCATGCGGCGGAACAATGTTTACATTCAATGGTGATGAACCCGGTATAGAGAATATCGCTTCTGAGACTGTTTGGAATGAGAAGATAAAACTTCCCGAAAAATTTTGTGAAGAGTCCGGTTGTGAGTCTTATAAAACAGATGGAGACGATTGTCCGGATAGAAAGCTTTTAGGAGGACATCATTTAGCTTCTTGCGGTGGAGAAAGTAAAAGAGTGTCCCGCCCCAAATACCAGCAGTGGATTAAACCTCAACCCTTTGATGATCCCTGCAACGTCACCTGGAAATGTGATCGGTGGAGAAAAGTACCTGATGTGGCCGGGCATTCCGGTTTAAAAGCAGGGTATAAGCTTTATCTACATGGAGGATTACACGCCGGCGGCGGCACCAGCGCCGCGGCGCCCTTGTATGCGGCCCTGTTTGCGTTGATTAATGAGGCTCTTGAGAAAGCGGGGAAACAAGGAGCGGGTTTTATCACTCGCCTCCTGTATAATATGGAAGACGATTGGAAAAAGAAAGTGTTTAATGATATAACAACAGGAAACAACGATCTTTACAAACTCGGCTTTTATAACGCGGTTCCCGGTTGGGATTTCTGTACCGGCTGGGGAAGCATTAATGGCCAGGCATTGCTGGAATATCTACTGCAGTATGAACCTGAACCCAAAAAATCTTAGTGACGCGAATGATTTATGAAAATAATTCTAACTGCTGCTCACCAACTCTCCTTTTCTAACCCCGTATCACTGCGCAATTGCGTAGGCGTTCTCCAATTGGCCGCTTGCCTGGAACAGCGGGCTATCCACTGCGCAGTTCTCGATTTAGAAGATTTCAACCACCTCTATAACCGCGATTTCGACGAAGTTTTGGAACAGGTAACGGCAAAAATTACCGGGCAAGCGCCCGATGTGCTGGGGCTTTCCACCATGTCCAATAACCTCGCCCTGGCCCTGGAAATATGCGAAAGAATAAAAAAAACAAACCCCGGGATTATTACCATACTCGGCGGCCCGGGAGCCGCCTTCTGCGCCCGTGAAATACTTTCGCTGTTTCCCCGGGTAGATGCGGTTATCAGGGGGGAGGCGGATAAGGCTTTCCCGGACTATATCGAAGCCTTGATCTCGAAAACAAAAAATCCCGCCGTCAAAGGATTGGTGTACCGCAGCGGCGGCGATATTATAGATAACGGCTGGCCGGAACCCATAGAAAACCTGGACGTTCTCCCTATCCCCGCCTATGAACTCTGCAAAAAAAATCATCGCGTGGAAAATAAAGAAGAAACTCGCTTCGGCGATTACAACGGCATTTCATTGGAAAGCGGGCGCGGCTGTCCTTTTAATTGCATTTTTTGTTCCACCTCGCATTTTTTTAAAAGAAAGCACCGTTTAAAATCCGTTAGCAGGATTATCGAGGAAATCCTTTATGTGCGCGGCAAATTCGGGGATGAGCGGATTATTTTTAACCATGATATTATGACGCTGCGGCGCGAATATATGGCAGAGTTGTGCCGGGAAATCGCCAGCCGGGTGCCGGGACTGACCTGGAAATGCCACGCTCGCTTCGATACTATCGATAAACCGTTATTGGAAAAAATGCGCCGCTCCGGCTGCAATGAAATCTTTTTCGGTATCGAAGCCGTGACCCCCCGGATGCAGAAAGTACTCAAAAAGCAGTTGGACCTGACCGGCTTTGAAGAAAAGATCGAATGGCTGAAAGAGTTGGATTTCAAGTTCAGCCTCTCGTATATCGTAGGCGTGCCGGGGGAAGAGTCCCGGGATATCGAAGCCATACTGGCTCAAACCATGTGGGTTAAGTCTTTTTGCGGGGACAAGGCTTTTATTAAGATTCACACCCTGGTGCCGGTGCCCGGTGCGGAATTGTACGAAAAGTGGAAAGATCGCCTCCTTTACGACGAATACGGCAGCCTGGGCACTTCCGATATCCCGGTAGGCTGGACGAAACTGAGAAAAATGATCGAAAAACATCCGGCGGTATTTCCCATGTATTTTCACCTGCCCATAGGGAAGAAAAGGAGAAACCGGTCGCGTAAATTCGAGTTATTGGGACTTGCCGTGGATTCGCAAATGAAGTACAGTATGAAAATGGCATATGACGAATTGGGAGAGGATTTAGCGGCAGCCCTTGTGGCTCACATCGACGAAATTCAACTGCCGCCAGCGGCGGGTTTTAGAGATACCGAATATCATATTGCCACCCATTCCATAAGAGAATTAATCATCAACCTTCTGGACGGGAAAAATGCGCCCGGGAAACGAACTTTAGCCCGGGAATTCGATGCCGTGGCCCGGTTCGAGATAGCCCTACAGCAAGTCTTAAGACATAAGAGAAGTAAAGATTTCAAAGTGATCGAAACCTATTATGATCCCCTGGAACTGATAAAAAAAATAAGAACAGGAACAATTCTGCAAAAAAACAAAAGGGAAGAAAAAAAACGCTATCTTATGATACTCTGGGATGAGAAAGAGAGCAAAATAAAATGCGCGAAAATACCCCCGGATTTTGTTAAGTTAATCGAACCGGACCCTCTTGATGCTTGATTGCTTCCTCTTTGCCTTTCGTGGAATGAATTAGAGTTTTTGCGTCGCGCAGCCGACGGCAAAAACTCTAATTCATTTAGACCTGGGTAATGATTCCACAAACCTAAAAACCATTTCGATTACGAATCTTTTACCGCGCTAATCTTACTTCGATAATGTGATCGCAAAAAGGATCGCCTTTGGGAAGCGATTTTTCGATGCGGTAACAGAGATGAAAATTCCGGTTGACATTTTGGTCGAATTCGATTATATTAAAGAACAGAGGTAATTAATTATGCAAGAGGCACATTTTGAAACGATAGTAAAAGATGGCTATATAAAAGTACCGGAACAATATGCCGAAAGATACAACAAAAAGGTGGTGGTGGATATCGTTAATAAAGATATCGCCGCCGGGAAAAAATATAAAAGGGGAAAAAAAACAGAGGAATTTCTCAGGAAATGCAGCGGTATCCTGGATAATAGTCCAATCTCCGCTGATATAACAAAAAAAGAAATCAGGGAAATGAGATTGAACGAGAAGTATGGAATATAAAGTTTTTATAGATACAAATATTATTCTCGATATTTTCCTTAAACGTGAGCCGTTTTTCGAGGATTCTCGACAGGTGGTTTTAGAATTAGGCGGGAATAATTTTGTGCCATATCTTTCAAGCTCCTCTATAACCGATATATATTACATATGTAGAAAAGCCGGGTTACCCCGGTAACCGTTCATATAACGACGAGACAGCAAATCAAATTCCGCCTTCGTACCGGGAGGTTTAGATATGAATAAAATGCACATGGAATATTTTGAAAAAGGCGATGTCCTGCACCTGGCTATCTCTAATGAACCGGAAGCCGGAAGTGTCGAACTTAGTCCGAATATAACGGCGGAGCTAAACGAAAAAGGCGAGTTGATAGGAATCGAGATACTGAACGCCAGCGCATATGTAAGAGATTCCATAATGGAGTCTGTGCAAGCAAGGATGCTGGAATTTCCGCAAGCCCAATCCGCCTGATACTTTCCCTCCCTTCGTAAGAGGAAGAGGGGTGGTGGTTTGAAAGTGGAATGTGCCGGACTCGATACATTTCTGAGCGCCGATATTCCTGACTAATCTTTTACTTCGATAATGTGATCGCAAAAAGGATCGCCTTTGGGCAGCGATTTCCCGATCCGGTAACACAGATTGTCTGCCAATGCCTCGACTAAAGACTTCTCCATCTGCGTATGAGCTTCGCACATCTCTACCGTCTCCCAGGGATAAGGACACTGATGAACCCTGATCACTACCCGCTTATCGGAAAATTCCACCACTTCGCCATTGCCCCTGACCGTGTTAAATATCCTGATCAAATACAAAGCCACGGCTTCGAGATTTGTGGCGTCGATTGTCTTTTTTGCCCGTTCCGCAATCTCCCGGGCGTATTTATCGCCTACTCCCCGGATCAGGTCTAAACCGTCGTCGCCATATTTCTCGTAAATGGCTTCATAAAGAATTTTAATTCTCCTGGTCAGCCCGGCTGTGACACTCCTGTATCTCTTCTCCAGCGGAACTTCTTCGATTTTGATATGTTCAGGCAGTTTTATCATTATTATCTCCAGTATGGTTTATTCCGAGAGAGACACCTTCCTGGCGAATTTTGAAAATTCCCGGGTGCCGTGCCCCTTTTTGATTACATCCAGTACCCTGTCGTCATAGGGCGCAAATATCGTGCCGAATATTGTTTTTATATTTTTATAGGCAAACATGTCCCTGTCCAAAATCGCCGATGGCCCTAAAAGAAAAATATCACAGTCTTCCTTCGTACCGGCGGCGATTCCCGGGAAAGTGCCGTTAAAAATGGTGGTGGCGCTGAGTATGACGGCGTCTGCTGTTTTTATATACCGGGATTTGTTTTTTATCGGTTCCAGCAGGCCGTCTTCTTTTATTTTATCGAAAACGCGGACTTCGATGTGGTGCTTTTTGAATTTTTCCAGCAGCGGCTTGAAAAGCCCGACCATGACGATGTCTTTATAGGATTTAAAATCCACGCCGGCGAAAATATCCACGGTTTCCTCGTAATGGTTTTCGTAGTTCAGCAGGGCGTTAAAATAGGCGTTCAGGATGATGCGGTGTTCGGTTTTGTTTATATCCGCTGCTTTAAAATCCTCGATTTTGATGTCGATATCTTGAAGCAGGTTGGCGCAGACGCCGATACGCCCGTTTTTAAGAAGCACGGCGGAATATTTCCGGCCGCAGGCTATTTTGTCGATTTTAGAAAAATCGACGCCGTGTTTGTCTACGAAGTGTTGTAACGGTTCATTTGTTATTTTTTTCATAAGTAAAAGTCCTGGGTTTTCGATAAATTCCCGGTGTCGATAAAATCATTATATCACAGCCAGGGCCGGTACCGCAACAGGCAAACAAATTCTCTCGTGAGTTCTCCCGGGCTATTTTACCACGAAGGGGTCGGCGACCTCATCCTATAAGGTTAAAAAACGACCGGGATGAAAAAAAAGTTTGTTTTTTCAGCAAACTTTTCCAGGATTATATCATAAACCGTCACGCCACAGCAGTACGCAAAGATTCTCCAGGTTTTTTTTTAAAAAAAATAAGTTTCTGTCAATATTGATTTTTTTTTTGGATTGTGTTACTGTGTGCTCTTAAAGCGGGATCCTTTGGATAGGAGAGGCGCTGAAAAATATGGAGAATCCGATATGATTCTTTTTTATAACTTTGGGGTAATCAGGAGGTTAATATGAGAAAAACAAAAAAAATCGATCCGATCCGATTTTTTTTAATGTTAGGGGTTTTGTTATTTGTGAATAACCCCGTTTTTTCTATGTCCGGTAAATTTGTAGTTGACCTGGGTGTTCAATTTCCCGGTAGTTTTTACTTTGACAATTCCTATTCGCTGCCCGATTGGCAGCATCCTTACGGTTATATCAGCCTGGAAAACATCGACAACTCGAAAGGCAAATACGGTCTAAACGGCGGTATCACTTATTTTTTTTGTCCCGGGAGTTGTCAGGCCTTTGGGATTAATCTTAATGTCGTGTATCTCAGCTCGGAGGTGGATTTTCTAAGTACGTCCCGTATTTCGCTGCCCATGCTCGGCGGCAGCGCCGATGTGACCAACGAGTGGGGATACCGGGGGAATGTCGATTCCTATTTAATCAATTTGAATCTTGTCAAAAAAATACCGATTAACTATTTTCACGATAATCTAATTCATATTACAATTGCCGCGGGGCCTACTCTTATGTATCATTCTATCGACCTGTACGGTTCCCTAAGAGAATCTTTTTTGGGATATGAATATTCTTGTGATGTGAAAAGCAGCGAAAAAAAGTATGACCTGGCCTGGAATGTGCATGTAGACATCGACTTTAAAATTATGAAGAGATTCTACATTTGGGGCGGCTTCACAAAGTACTGGAACACAAAAATCTCCGCCGGTTGGAGCAAAGAGGAGGCGGTCCCGGAACCGGGCGGCGCCACTGTAGATGACTTTTGGGCCGGGTATTCCTGGAACGCAGAGATAAAAAAGTGCACCTGGACAGTGGGCATAAGATTGTATCTATAAACAGGGACTATGGGATTAAATATTTTTTTAAATAACGAGGAGACCTATGAAAAAACAAAAATGGCGATATAGATTTTTTTTGCTGTTTTTTGCTGCTGTTATAGTTTTTACAGGCGGCTGTGGGAAACCGGTCCCCCTGCGCTTTTCACCCGGTGAGTTCGGTAAGCCCAACCTGGTGGAAGGGCAGGAAACGTTATTGGCCGGCGCTGCCAAAACCGGTATTACACCGCCTCCGGGCCTGCCCACAGGCGGGTATTCCATGCTTGCTTCTTTCGGTAGGGGAGTACGCAATAAATTAATGGCCAGGGTGATTTATATAAAACCGAAAACCGGCAGCCCGGTGGTCTTAGTACAGTGCGATTTATTGAGTAGTTCCCTGTTGGTTCATCAGAAGGTGGCGGAGCTTATCAAAAAAGAGACCGATGTAGACCCGGGCGGTTTAATGATTGCCGGAACTCATACCCATTCCGCCCCCGCGAATTTTTTCGGCAGCAATTTACGTAACAACATAGATTCCAACCGGATGGGCCTATGCGCAGATTATTTTTGTTTTCTTTGCAAACAAATTGCAAAAGCGGTGCTGCAAGCTTATAAAAACAGGCGGCCCGCCCGCATCGCCACCGGGAAAACAGGAATCCGGGGTGTCGCGGTAAACCGCGGCATCTGCGCGTACCTGCGCAATGAGAACATAAAATCGAAAATAAAGGAAACCGGGAAAAAACCCGGTATATATGATGCGGTCAATCACGATTTCAATATGATCCGGGTAGACTGCCTCGATGATGACGGTAAATATAAACCTATGGGGGTATTCTCAACTTTTTCCATACACAACAACACCAACCCGCAGTATTTAGATAAACTATATAATGGCGATGTGCTCGCTTTCGTCGAACGTATCCTGGAGAATAAAATAAAGCAGGATATAAAAAAAGAATGGGGCAGCGTTTCCTGGCCGGATGCGATCGTTCATGCGGTAGTGAACTGCAGCCATGGCGATAACAATCCCGATTATAAATATACCGGGGCCGGTCATGAGAATTTTAAGGACCTGCGGGAACTCGGCTCGAACATTGCGGGAAAAGCGCATACACTTTTCAAATCCCTTCAAAAGGACCTTAAAAGTGATGTTGATGTCCAGTTCAGGGCAAAAGCTCTCGACGTATTTAAGGACAATAGGATTGCCGGGGTTAAAATAGCAACTAAACCCAAACTCGGCATGGCCCAGGCAGGAGGTGGACAGGGACGGGGCAGGAGCACTATTGCAAGTCAACTGCCTTTTTTTGCCCCCGGTTGGCCCCGGTTGGTTTGCAGGAATGGAGAACAGGGAGTAAAACGGATATTACTGGGACCTTTCCAGTATTGTATATATAAAAAGAGCGATTTTCCTCACTTTCTTTTGCTCCAGGTGATCCAGGTAGGTGATACGGTATTGCTGCCGGTCCCCTGGGAAGTGACATATGAGACCGGCGTTAGGTTCGCGGCTTATGCGGAAGAGATGTGGCAGGCAGCGGGAAAAGAAGAACCTGCTCGTTTTGTGCCGGTAAGCTGCGCCAACGGTTACTGGGGATATGTGACCACCAAAGAGGAATATTCGCTGCAGTATTATGAAGGAGCCAGTAATGTGTATGGGCCCAACACCGGGCAATTCATAAAGCTGCACTTAGGCGAATTGGTAAAATATCTTGCCGGGGAAGGTACGGTAATACCGTTCCGGTTTGAGCCTGAGTTTAAGCTAAAAGTTCGAAATTGTTATCCGGAGAAGATTACTCCTCATTGCGATGCTGAAAGAGCGGTTTATGAAAAACCCCGTTACCACCCCAGGACTAAAAGAAAGGAAGCTTACTGGAGTTTCAAATGGTATGATGTGCTGCCTTATTTCATCGATTTGCACGAACCCCTTGTCGGTATACAGGTGCTCGATCACCGGGATGAGTGGGTGTCTTTAACGATAGACGGCATTAAAGTGGACGATTCGGGCAGTGATATTTCGATTCGTTTCTATAAAAACCGGGTTACTAAGAAGAAGATGGGTCTTTATGAAGCGCGCTGGTACAATCCGCCCCGGGAAGAAGTAAAAGTTTATCGTTTTGTCATCGAACCGCGGCGCGGCGAGGTTTTTTGTCTAAAAAGGTTTTATTCGCCTGCTTTCAAATAATTACGCCTAATCACAACCCGGACAAGCCGGAACCAAAAAGGGTGCTTACAACCGGGAAAAAGCTATAAGATTGTCGAACATGCTATTCACCGAGCTAACACACCCCGTCACTTCGGGGCAAAAAGCAAAAAAGCCCCTCAGCGCCACC
>JAGLSW010000821.1 GCA_023135565.1 Candidatus Aminicenantota bacterium
TCCATGGCCAGGACGACGGGGTACACCTGTACAGCGGTCACCCGGTTGGTGCTTGACGGCGGTTATTCACAAAAGGGGATCAGTCCTCCCGAGTTCGTGGGCCGTGTCGACGGGTGCCGGGAAAGCGTCGGGAAGTACCTGGAGGATCGAGGCGTCCATTACAAGGTCCACCACGTGCCCCCGCCGGAGGCAAAGAATGATTTAATTTCATCGTTTCCGGGTGAGGCTTCGAATCATGAATGACTGTCCTGAAATTTGCACGTTTGCACGCACCGCCCCATTATTTCCCGCACCGCCCCATTTTTTTTTACACAATTGACTTTATTAGGGATTGGGGCATCCATTGAGATTTAGGGGCCAGGCCAGGATTTGTCCCCTCAATTGCTGTGATGGAAATATCTCCTCTTTTCTTTCCAGGAGCAAGGACTACTGTTCCAAGAATAGACGCCATGTTTAACCATATAGTACTTATCGTATTGAAACGTATAGTTTAATTGATGAGAACCGGCACCCCATTCATTATGGACTTGAATTGGATTTTGATATATGGAACTCGTTTTATATACAGTCCATTGGTGATGTATACTGGAAGTTGATGTGGCCGGATGCACAGTAAGAACATATCCTGTGGTAACGTGTGTGGTGTCATATTCCCAGTTGGGATCTGCCGACACAACATAAATTGTGAGAGATGCAGTACCGGTACACCCATTTAGATCGGTACCATGCACGGTGATTTGCTGAGTATCGGTAGGTTGAAACACCTTTGGTGAACCGTTCACACCCTCCAAAGTAATGGGATTTGGGGTCCAGGTATATGTCCAGGCCCCGGATGCCGTCAGCGTTACCCAATCTTCTTTGCAAATTGGATTCTGGTTCGCTGTAAGAGCAATGTTCAGGCCAGTTACATTGATTGTAACATCATCAGTTAAGGTACTTCCACATGGAGTATTAACTGTAAGCGTGTAAGTATGAGAACCATTACTTAGGCTTGATGCATTAACTGTAGGATTTAAGATATTTGTTGCACTTAAACCTGTTGACGGAGACCATGAGAAACTTACACCTGCTGTTGCACAACCATAACCCAATGTAGTAGTACCTGTACAACCAAAGTTGGCATCATTACCAGCTCCAACTTCATACATGTTTGCTTTTACTAGTCTGATTCTTGAATTGTTTGTAGCATTAGAACTATCTTGTTTTGGATAAAACCAAATTGCATTATAGTTAGCATTTGCTTCAATACATACTGTTTTGGTAATTACGCCACCAGCACTTATATTTTCTAATTGATCTATAAGCTGATATGAAATTGGTGTTGGGGGTGTCTCAAATACATTTCCATAATGCGGAGGGGTAAAAGATGAAGATTTATTTACAAATTTAACGTAGAAGTTATCCAATATTCCGAAGTTGGAAACAGTAGGAAAATAATTATTACTACCACCTACAAAACACTTTGCATTCTTAACCTGATATTTATAGGTTAAAACATAAATTCTTCCAGAGCTTATAGAAACATCTTGATAGACACCGGTTCCGGTGCCGTTATCATTTGCAGTCATTGTAGCATCTTTCTGGAATTCTGAATATTGATTCCCTGATACTGACTCGATAAAAGAGACAAACGGATTTCCATGACTCGATTTCCAACAAGCAACATGATTTTGATTAAAAAAGTAAGGATTGTTGATGCACCAACTGTCAAGATAACTAATGTTGTTATTAGTTATCTTTTCGCAAGAGTTTTCATCATCACAGATATCAGAAAAGGCCGCACTGGTTGTGTAACCGGTTTGAGCTAATCCAGTGCCTATGAAGGCAAAAAATATTAATATAACTGATAGGAAAATCGTTTTTTCCTTCATACATTTTTTTCGTCTAATCATTTCAATTTTTAAAAAAACCTCCTTATGCTGATATTTTTTTCTTTTCCAGGTAGCAAAAACTGGTTTCAAAGTCTTTCTGTTTTTCATACGATAGTATTCTAATTGAAATCGAATGAGAAAGTCAATAGTTGAATGCATGTTTTTTTATTTTTTGTAATTCCGACCTTTAATACCTGTTCCTGTTGCGGTAGCGGGAAGACGGGACAGGCAGAAAGCGCCGATTAAAATCGGCAGGAGGTAGAGGATGAAAGTTTCTCATGATGAAGAAGTAGGAACCCTCGAACACAAAAGGTAACTTGACTTATCCTTTAAGCCCTCTGCGCCTGAGACCGGAATCGAATGCTTAATCGTAATTTTGTCTTTCCCAACCAGAATCTCTTTGACAATGAGGCGAATTACTTTTTGACGTTCGAGTACATCCAATTTTTTAGCAGAATTGCGCAAACATTTCAAAAAATCATCTATTTTCACTCCAAGTTCAAGGAATCGACTTTTATCCCATTCTCTAATTTCCAAATTTTGAATCTCTTTATTTAGTGATGCCTCTCTTTTTCTTAACTCCGGGATTCTCTTTCTTAATTCACAAATGGGGATAATATCTTCCTGATAGGCATCCAGTAACTTTTTTATTCCAATTTTTACACGATTTAATTCTCTGTTTACAATTTTTTTCCTTTTTTGGGTTGAACTGGAATTAAAGGCATCCTTATATCTTCTCTCTATCTCTTCACTGATCAATGTCGGCTCTTCAAGCAACCGGACAATCTGTTCCCATACCAATTCCTCCAGGTAATCCTGTCTTATCGGTCTGTTGCTGCAAATGCGTCCATTCTCAAAACGAAAGTTATCCGTGCCACGACACCGATAATAATAAATTCTCTTTTTGGCGGTGCTGAGGCTGCCCTCTCTATATAAAGCGGAATAAAAAGGTGCCAGACAAAAAAATCACCTAAAAACTTTCTGAGGGGAATGATGGTCGATGTAACCAACTGTGGAGAACCGGACCGGTTTTCCAAGGAAGAGACCGGCGATAAAAAAAATCAACAGCAATAAAACTCCAATTCAATCGATCTGAGGACTGATGTACTGACCGGATATCACACGAGTTCTTGCCTGTCCCGTAATCTTCCCCAAATCGGAAGCCGGTGCAGTTTTTCGCACTGGGTGGAGATTGCCCCATAACCCGGAAAAAAACAGGAACGATGGAAGGGGCGAAGGTAGGAAGGTAAGAATAGCCAAAACCAAACGAACCAGTCCTAGATTACGGAACAGGCCAGTTGGGGCTTCACCCACCCCACCCGGCATTTACGCCTTACTTTCGTGTTCTTCGCTTGCGTCGAGAGAGGGTACAACTCGACACACCAGGAGATTTTTCTCTTCTGGATTCCCCCATTCCAGTTCTTGAATACCGGGCAAGAAACCGGGACAGTCAAGTGGTCAAGTAGCACGCCAACAGGATATGAAACCGGGACAGTCAAGTAGCGGCCCTGAAACATAGTTTCACGGCCTCTCGCGAAAGGCTTTTGACTCACCTGGAAAGGTTCGTGACCTTTCTAAATTACCCTCGAACCTTTCTAAGTTAGTCCGCCACCTTTCGAAAGGGTCCCGACCCTTTCCAGGTGAGTCCGGGACAAGAAACCGGGTCAGTCAGGACCTTTGCGGGACAGGCAACAACAGTCAACGATCGTTGACTGGTTCTGTCCTTACATTTTTTCTAAAAATCCCTCGAAACTATATCTATATAACCCTTTCACTTTTTTATCAACTTTTATCCATTATATCCCTATTTTGGCATCGTTCTTGTTAGAAGGAGATCGGAGGTTCAGGAATTATGCCAAGAACAAAAAAACGGTGGGTCTCACAGCAGGCAGGCTCATTTCATATTATCTCACGTACCGCTGGCGGCGATATCCTGTTCCAGGATGAAGAGAAAGAATATTTTCTCACACTACTGTAACGATTCGCAGCCGGGTTTTGATATTATTATATTTTCACGTACTGCGGTGCGCTTTTTTTTTGCTCCTACCTCACCCAGGTGTGTCCATATTTTATTTTTTGATAATCCCTTATTCATTTGATCTACCATTTCTTGGAGGGATTTATCTTTACTTTCCTCAAATATCTTTTCCCGGATATCTCTTTGTAATTTTACACAATCGATGCTCTTATCCTTGTATCGCTTTGCTTCAATCATTGTCGATTCGATCTTTCAGGTAACTATTAGCCAATTCTATCACTTCCGGGGTGGCTGTTACTCTCTCGATGAAATCAAGCGGGAGCTCAAGCAAATTGTCCTGGACAAAACCAGGGGCATTTTTAATTCACCTGTTGTTATATCTGAAATCACAGCAATCATGTCACCCCGGTTGATTTTCTCAAATAAAGCTTTGGAATAGTCTGCAAATTCTTTATCAAAACAACCACCAATCACTGAGGTGTCCAGGTAAGCCCGAAGTTTTTTCATACTACTATTTTAGTATAGATTCACGAATATTTCAACCCTTTTCCCGGTTTTCATGCGCTGCGTATAACTCTCGCCTGTGCCCATTTTTTTACAAATAAACTATCCGGCCTGTCCCTGAGATATCCTTCATCAATATGGGCGGGGCTCCAGCATAAGGCATCGGATTGAAGTTATATTCTTATTATGTCCACCACGGCACTGCCGGGATGTTTGACTGACCGACCCTTATGTTTTCTCCATTGAAAATGATAATATCTCCTGTTGGGGTATTGCCCTTCAATCCGAGCCACCGGGTTATATTATCTTTTAATGAAGCGGATCATGATTACGTTTTCACCGGCTCAACGGAAATCGAAACCGGGGTAGTGAAAATATTGGCCTTGTCCCCGTGTAGGGGCGGGGTTCCCCCGCCCGTCAGGAAAATGCGTAATTTTAGGGGACAGGCAAAGTTATTTCATCCAGCCCGCTATGCGGACTCTTATGCTTGGGGTTTCTTTTTTTTCGGTTTGTCTTTTTTCTCTTCGAAGATGTCGAACATACCGAAACCCTGGGCATTGTGCTCTCCCAAACCGCAATCGTAAGCAAAGGCTTTTAATTCCTTGCTGCCGGTTAATTTATAGATGCCGCTGTAGCCCTTGATGGAAAAATCCTTGAATTTAATGAAATGGGAATTTCTTTTCTCGTTAAAAAGATAAGGCTTGATGGTCAGGTCTTTATCTTTGGGAGCGAAACCATTGAAAGATTGATATTTATCCAGTAAATTTTGATATAATTGTTTGAAGAATTCCGGGTCATTGGGTGAGAGATATTCTTTTTTGGAGGGACGAGTGTCGTTACCCCCGGATTTGTTAGCGCTGACGGCAATGGACGATAAGGTGCGAACCAGGGTGACGGGTTTGGGAAAGACCGGGGCCGGAATCACTTTCAATGGTGCCAGACAAAGTTCCCCCTTGCCCAATTGAATTATACGCCTGGGTTCCATCTTGTCCACCAACTCCTGTAGTAATTCATCATAGGGAGCGGAGAGAAAAAAACTGATGGATGAGGTAAATAAAAGATTTTTCTGGTTATTTATTTCCTTTATGATCTCGAAATCACCGAAAATTTTTGAAAAGTTGAACCGGCTAAAATGTTTTTTCTCAAAGGGCTCGCCATTATCCGGCTGGAAGTCTTCCAGTTTTTCTGAAATAAGAGAGAAAATCAAGTCCCGTAGATACCAATTATAATTGATGGGTAGTTTAATGTTTTCTTTAACCAAATCCAATTCAAATTTTATTCTCAAAATATCCTCCTGGTGTCGGATTGAAGCTTCCAACAGCAAATTCTTTAAGCATCAATTATAATATATAAGGAGCGTATAATCAAGCCCAGTGCCTGGCCCAAATCCACCGCCTAAAACCAAGTCGTAGGGGCAAACCTTGTAAAATGTGCTCGGTGCGTTGGAATGTTGGAATGTTGAGCAGACACAGATTGAACATAGGCCAAATTTGTCTTGTGCCTGTTTTGTGAAGATTTCGTGGCAGAAAGCCAGCCCTAAAGAGTTCGCCGGGCCTATCAAGCCGGTGCCGTTAGGATCTAAAATCCTATCTATTTCGATGCCGGATTTTTCGCGATATTCTCTAATTACAAAAAGGGCTTTTTCCATAATCCGGGCAGCTTCGATCATTTTTGACGGGCTCGCCTCCGGCGGGAGGAACTGAAAGATTCCCGGTCGTTTGAATATTGGGGTTAGAGTGTTTAGAGTGTTGGGCTCGAATCTTGTTTGGTAATATTTTTATTGCACGGTACTAAATAAATCTTAGAAAATCATGTAAGGAGTAAATTATGACAACTAAAAAAATTTTAACAATCTTCCCGTTAATTTTTCTATTATCCATAACCGTATTTGTTCAAAAAAACCGGTGCCAAACCATTAGCGAAATGGACGCGGACGTGGTTAGGGTTTTCTTTTTGGGAGGTCAGTCGAATATGGATGGATATGGCCGCAATGTTGATTTACCGAAACATTTGAACCGGGAGTTTGAGAATGCCTGGATTTTCCACGGCAATCCTGTTGGAGATGACCAGGTAAACGGAGGATTGGGGAAATGGGATGTTTTAAAACCGGGGCATGGAGTCGGTTTTTCATCGGATGGAGTTAAAAACAAGCTTTCCGAAAGGTTTGGAATAGAATTATCCTTTGTAAAAAGGCTCCGTGAGCTGTACCCGAAGGGAAAAATTGCAGTGATAAAGTATTCGAAAGGAGGTTCATCGATCGATATTGCCGCCGGGCGATATGGCTCCTGGGAGGAAGATTACAAAGGCGCAGCGGGAATCAATCAATATGATCATTTTTTAACTACAATCAAGAAAGCGTTAAGCACAAAGGATATCGATGGCGATGGGAAAAAAGACCGCTTGATTCCCTGTGGAATTATTTGGATGCAAGGAGAGAGCGACGCCGCTTATACGGAAGAAATCGCCGGGCGTTACTATTCGAACCTGGAGAAATTAATGGATTTAATACGGGCCGGTTTGCATACTGATGATTTACCCGTTGTGTTGGGAAAAATCTCGGATTCATGGAATGCTAAAGACGGGAAAGTTTGGGATTTTTGTGAGTTGGTGCAGTATGCCCAGGAAAAATATGTAAAAACAGAAAATAACGCCGCCATTGTCAGGGACACTCGCTATTATAAATATTCCGATCCCTGTCATTATGACAGCAGCGGTTATATCGATTTAGGGGAGAAAATGGCGGATGCCGTCTATCGATTAATTAAGAACCAAAAAAAGAAACAGTAACTATAACGCAAAAAGGCAGCGTTGATTCGGACAAGCCGTGCCGCCCGCGCGGGTTTGCGCGGGCCGGGCACGGAAAGTTTCTCTATACGCGCGGCATTGCAAAAAGGAGTCTTCACAATGAAAGAAAGAAAACACCTGATAACCTGGTTAGTCGTGAAAACATTGTTTCTATATTTCTGCTTCCTGTTTGGACAATGGCTCTATGCTAAAGTTGGACTTGGGGGATCGATCGTCTTCGGCTTTGCCGTCTTTCTTACCCAGTTATCCGACTTTTACAATCAATACATAATCACGAAAGCGCAGAGATTGTTGAAGAAACAAATTGAAGAAGGCGGCTTGAACCCAGCGGACACAGAGAGGAACATGGCTCACATAAGGCGCCTGGAGATGAAAAGAAATATATTCTCATCCCCTATAGCGCTCACCTAAATTGA
>JAGLSW010000822.1 GCA_023135565.1 Candidatus Aminicenantota bacterium
GGTTTCTGGACTTCCAAAAACTTTTCATGAGCGATACGTTCAGGAAAACATTTAGCCGCTTTTTGCAGGCTGCAAAGAGGTTTTCGCGTTTTGATGGGAATCCCTGGGAACTTCGAGCTATTCCAGCAGCTCGGAAACAAAAACGATCTTTACTCCCTTCTCTTTAATAAACTTTATGGAATCCTGGATCGCCCTGATAGTCGTGCGGTGCGGATGCCCGATAGCAATAGCGGAACCTTCCTGGAAAGCTTTATCTACCAACCGCTTGATTTCACTCACTGAATTCTCGTAGGTCTTTTCTCCATCATCTAAAAATACATCCCGCATGGCGGTTTTTATCCCCATCCTACCGGCGAGATCATATCCCACCGTGTCACCCGTGGTCCTGGAATCTACAAAAAAGAGACCTTCCTCTTTGATTATCTTTAAAAACCGTCTCATCATCTCCTTATTGGCGGTGACAAGCGATCCCATATGGTTGTTAACGCCGCGGGCCTGGGGCACAACCTCTTTGGCCCGCCTGACCAGCGCCCTGATCTCAGCATCCGTGGACCTCAAAGTAATCGTTTTTTGGGGGCTGTACTTGCGACCATTGGAATTCTTAGGCTGCATGGGAATGTGTATCAGGGCTTGTAAACGGTACTCCTGCACCCAGCGGGCCTGGTCGAAAGCACGGGGCGAATCGGGCAATATGGAAGCAGTTATGGGGACATCTAACCTTTTTAATTCTAAAGCGCCGATATCATACTCCCCGATATCATCTATAATAAAAGCTATCCTGGGGGCTTTACCGGCTTCGCGCACCGGCGCCGGGGTCTTCTTAGGGGTGGGCGTGGGAGTAAGAGCGGCTTTTACAATTTCTTTGGGCTGCTTCTTTTTCTCTTTTTTCCCTGCCGGTTTTTTCTTTGCCGCCGCCTTCTCTAAACGGGTCACCAGCACGATATGCGAAACTTGCTTCTCGATTCGCAGGCTGTAAAGCATCAGCGATTTGTCGTCTATGCGGCGGATTTCCGAAAGATCCAATCCCCCATCCAACTTCCCGGAAAGGGTTTTCACCCGGGCGATCAAACCGGCAAAGTCTTCGCGGCCTACCTTAAATTTGAAATGATACTTGCCTTTTGCGTCTTTAAAATGTTCGAAAAGGATGCGCTCCTTCTCTAATATCTGTATGAACCTTTTGTTAAAAGCAGTGATCTTCTGGGGCCTGGTTTTTAAAGGAATCAATTTGCTGAAAATAAAAGATTCCTTGCCTTTCTTAAAATCTATGTATTCCAGCAGCGCCACAGTGAAAATAGCGATGGCTATGAACATGGCAAAAAAAACCACCGAAACGTTTTTCTTTTGCTGTTTTTTTCTTTTACTTTTTTTTCTATTTGCCATGGGGCTGCTGTTCCTCGTCCATAAGAGCGGTGCACCTGTCTAAGATATTAGCGAATTCCTTGTTTTTTAATTCGATATGGGGCGTTACCCCTGAGCCCGCGGCATTTTTACCTCCTACCAGGAAAAAACCTTCGCTCAACAGCACGGAGCTGCCGTCATCAAATTTAACTTGCTTCAGTTTGGAAATAAAACCGGGCGTCCCGGCGCCTATCAACGTGACTCCTTGCTTGCAGTTCTTAAAAAGTAGGGCCAGGAGTTCGCCGTACATTATGGTAGACCTGTTCACAATCACCACTGCTTTATAATCCGGCGCATCTTTGGATCCCAGCAAAAATTCCCGGCTGCCCTTTTTCTTCTTGAGGGTCAGGGGAAAAGGAAAAGGCTGGAGCAGCCTATCATTGAAAAAAATCCCGGCGATTTCTAAGAAAGAAGCAAAATCACCGCCGCTGTATCTTCTCAGGTCGATGATTAATTTTAGAGGCCGGGTGTTTTTTAATTTTTCTTTAAGATACTTTACAGCGGTTTTGTCTATTTTAGGAAGCTCGACCAGCAGTTTTCCGGCGGCGATCTCTTTTACCCGGGCGCTGCTTACCGACAGTTGGGTTTGCAAGTTGATTTTTATGGTTTTTCCGGCAGCTTTTTTGTAGACGCTTACCTGGATATCGCCGGGTTCCGCGGACAATAGCGAGAGGTGCATCTGGTAATAAGGAAGCGCATAAAGGCTATTATCCCCCACGGTTTTTATCACATCCCCGGGAATTAAGCCTGCTTTCTGCGCCGGGGAATCTTTTACTACATCGGAAATATAAAAATAGCCGGACAACCTGACCCCGTAAATACCGGTACTACAGTAGGTTCCTGAACGATATAAATCATACACAGCGGTCTGCCGGGGATTTAAGTAGGCCGAGGACTTATCTAAAGAGCGCAGCATGCCCGTATAAGCGCCGGGAAATTTCTGCCCGGGCTGCACATTTTCAAAATAATTACGTTTAGTTTTCCCGGCAATTTCCGCAAACAGCGATAAATATTGGTGGTCTATTTTTTTTTCGGAAAAAAAGTCGAAAACTTTCGGCCCTCCCATCAAGTAAAAAACGATGAATATGATGACTACGAAAAAAAATAGTTTTTGTAACCTGCTCATTATATATCCTTAAACAACAATATATTTCGTAATTTCCAAAAATCGCCGCTAATAAATGATTCCCATATGGCGGCGATATTCTTGGAAGCCTATTATAACATGAACCCATTAGTGTTAGCAACAAATTTATGGTAACTATCAAGTTTTGGTCAACCTCGCGGCGCGGGGAGCCTACGAGGGGCGCTTCTCAGGGCAGTAAAGCTTGTCGCCCAACAAAAGTTTTGATCAAACTTTTTTAAAAG
>JAGLSW010000823.1 GCA_023135565.1 Candidatus Aminicenantota bacterium
CTCAGATTTCGCGAATGCCCGTTTGCTGAAAGCTGAATAGCGTTTGACATTTAGTCGATATTGGATTAACATTAAATTTGAATTTTAGCCATTACATGGCGGTAATGAACAACATATTTGATATATTCTTGTTCTCACCGTTGGGTGGCTTTTTTTTCAAGCTTAGTCTTGAGGAAACACTATATTATAAACGAGGTGTAATATGTCGAAGAAAATTTTAGTAGCAACAGTTAAACCTTTTGCCAAAGCGGCAGTGGAGAGTATCGCGGAGATTATTAAAAAGACCGGGTATGAACTGGTCTTACTGGAATCCTACCCTGACCCGGCGGATTTGCTAAAAGCAGTCGCCGACGTGGACGCAATGATAGTGAGAAGCGATAAAGTGACTCCCGCTGTATTCGATGCGGCAAAAAACTTGAAAATAGTGGTGCGCGCAGGCGCCGGTTACGATAATATCGACCTGCAAGCAGCCACAGACCATAAGGTAGTGGTGATGAATACCCCGGGGCAGAATTCCAATGCCGTGGCGGAACTTGCTTTAGGTATGATGGTTTACCTGGCCAGGGGTTGTTTTAACGGCAAACCGGGAACCGAACTCAAAGGAAAAAAATTCGGACTGCACGCTTACGGCAACGTGGGCAAACATGTGGCCCGTATTGCCAAAGGGTTCGACATGGAAGTCTACGCCCTCGATCCTTATGTTGACAAATCGGTCATCGAAAAAGACGGCGTGACCTGTGTAAACGATGTGAAAGAACTTTACAGCACCTGCCGATATGTTTCCCTGCACATCCCGGCCAACAGGACAACCATTAAATCCATCAACTACGAGCTGCTGTCTATGATGCCGCAAAATGCCGTACTGGTCAACCCGGCGCGGAAAGAGGTTATTTGCGAAGACTCTTTACTGAAAATTTTTGCCGCAAGAGAAGATTTTAAGTACATTGCCGATATCGCTCCCGACTGTGCCGCTGAGATCGAAGCCAAATACCCGGGCCGTTTTTATTTTACTCCCAAAAAGATGGGCGCCCAGACCGCGGAAGCCAATGTCAATGCCGGTATTGCCTCCATCAACCAGATCATCGGTTTTTTTGAGAAGGGCGACACCACTTTCCAGGTCAACAAGTAGAGCAGCTCAAGCTTCAAGCTCCAGCAAAAAGCATAGGGCGAATAAGTCTAATCAGACAAATGCCGGGGCTGGCTGGGAACGCCGTCCTGCCGCGGAGCGGTTTATTGCCTCCGGCGGCCCCACGCG
>JAGLSW010000824.1 GCA_023135565.1 Candidatus Aminicenantota bacterium
GCAGGGCCGCCGGAGGCAAGACCGTTAGGGTTCTCGAACCCCGTTTGTTGAATTATGAACGCTGTCTTTTCGTTTCGTTTGGTTGACAAAAGGTTATATTCATATTAATATAGGTAAGGTGAACGATATGCTATCAGTAAAAGGTTTTTATCAAGAAGGCGAAATCAAGCTTGAGAAAAAGATTGCCGCAAAAAAGGAAATCCCGGTTATTGTCACTTTTCTCGAAGATATCGAGGAGGATGAAGAGCCTGTAAAAAGGTATTATTTTTCCGACTTAATTGGGAAGTTGGAATGGGAAGGAGACGCGGTTGCCCAACAGCGAGCCCTGAGAGATGAGTGGTAAAAACAAACGGTTCATCCTGGACACCAATGCCATTGTTTCACTTCTTAAAGGTAATAAAGATTTACACGCTAATATAGAGACAGCCGAGTGGGTAGGGATTTCGATAATTTCCAAGATCGAATTCCTGGCTTTTCCCGGATTGTCTGAACCGGATAGTGAGTTATTTAAACAATTTCTTAAGCGAATTGAAGTGATCGGTTTAAACGACGGTGACAAAGACCTGATGTCTAACATTATAAAAATCAGGAAATCACGAAAAAGTATAAAACTGCCTGATGCCATTATTATTTCCTCTGCTCTGGTCAATAATTGTGTTCTTGTAACAGCGGATAGGCAGTTGCATAACTTAGATGAGATTGAAGTAATAGGTTTTGAACCATAATTACGACTGCCCGTTTGCCGAATCCTGGACGATGTTTTATGCTGTAATCGTTAAGTATTCTCAAAAGGATCAACGATGTTGACATCTTCTACAATATCTGAAAAATCGCCGACATTCCTCGTCAATAAATCACATTTCAAAAACTTTGCCGTTGCCAATATTATCGCATCAGGCAATTTTATTTTTTTTCGCTGCCGTATAATTAATACATTCTCAGCTATTTCAGGGTCTATGTTTATCATCTCAAAATTTTTTAATAAATCCTCAATTATTTTCTTTTCACCTTCATCCGAAAATTGGAATCCCAGCACTTCCAGGTAAGTTATAATTGAAATATAAAAACTCTCATATCGTGCTGAAATATCTTCAAAATTTAGTAATCCCTTAGATAGGTAAATGATTATATTACTGTCGAGGACGACTCTAAGCCCATTCATCTCTGATTGTTCTCTGCCAGGCCGCGGGATTGTCTATGTCCCGAAAAATACCTTTTTCCCGGATTCTCCGCAGCAGCTTTTTTATGTTTTGCTTCTTTTTATCACCGGGAGCGCTGACCTGTTTCTCTTGTTTTAGTATTATTATGCGCAAATCGCCATCGATCATCTCCCTATATTTTTCCGGGATATTGATTACCCCATTTTCAACATGTGTCTCAAACTCGACAGCTAACATTTCAAATACTCCTTTTAAAGTTCCTCTTTTATAATAAACTTATAATCCGCTTCTGTCAACTCTTATTTCTTCTTTTTTTCTTCTTTTTCTACGATCAGGGCGAAGGCGTCTAAGGCGGCAAGGCGCGTTATTATTGGCCCAGGGAATATAATACATCAGGACAGAAATCAATACCGTTATCCCAATAAATAGTTTCGATTTCGGTATTTAGCTTTACTTTTTTGAAATATTCGGGTTCCAGTAATTGTTTATAGGTACTGCCGGGAGTTTTAGACCAATCTTTCAATTTTTCTTCCAGGTCGATTTCTTTTATTTCCCCAGTATTAAATTTCAGCCTGATCTTATAGGGGTTAACTTTTTTTATTTTTTTCACCAAGTGTATCATTTTTACCTCTCTTTAATTTAAAGGTTTTATTTTAGAAAAATTAGGAGTGTTGTTTTGAGCTTCCTCCCAATTTTTGTATAGTTCTGCTTTATGCAATTCAGCCCAATCTTGAACCAGCCTCAATGCCCTTCTCGGTAATTTACCTTCTTTTAGCTCACTCGATTCAATATCCAAAACACCGATAAATTCTCCATATTTAGCATGAAAGTGAGGTGGTAGATGGTCTTTGGCGAACATATAAATAACAATCCCATAAAATCTACTTAGTTCAGGCATCTTGTATTTAATATATATCTAATCGAGAAAAAAGTCAACTCTTATTTCTCCGATTTTTCTTCTTTTTTTTCTTTTTCTACGATCAGGGCGAAGGCGTCAAGCCGCACCCCGGAAGCAAAAAATTTCAGATCGATTGAAAAATCAAAGGCTTTATGCTACTATATTACATGATACAAATGCATAAAACAGGAGGTAAATAATGATAACGGCAAAAGAAAAAATGACCGAAGTAATTAATTTCCAGCCTGATGACAGCACATATGATGAGATTTTCCGGGAGTTGGCTTTTAATCGAATGATAGGACGGGGGTTAGAGGACTCTCGAAAAGGACGGGTTATATCTAATGAAGAGATGCGGGAGAGGATCAGAAAGTTTCAATGATAAACTGGACGGTTGAAGCTGAAACCTGGTTAAAAGAAATTTTCGAATACATCGCCCAGGATAACCCGAACGCAGCAGCAAGAGTTATAGATGGAATTTATGAAAAAGCCTAAATCCTAAATGATTTCCCGGAAATCGGTTATAAATATCGTTTGGAACCGGATGGAGATATTCGTGTTTTGCTGTATGGGCATTATCGAATCGCATACATAATAAAGGAGTATGGAGACATAGATATTTTGGGAGTATTTCATGGAGCGCTCGATATTGATCGTTATCTTCCCTGATTAAAATATAAGCGCATCAGATCACCAGTTTTCGTTCTACCATGAAATTACTTTGCCTTCGGCG
>JAGLSW010000825.1 GCA_023135565.1 Candidatus Aminicenantota bacterium
TTCCATTTCACGCTGAACCAATACATGAACCAAAACTCTCTACGGATATTTATGGTTTTTGAGGTTTAACCTGGCTAACTAATAAGTCAAAGAACTAAAAATTTCTATCATTCTTTTTCATGAAACTTTTGACACTACCCGCGCCGGTAAAAGGAGGCTAACATGAAAAAAGAATTGTTTGTTTTTTTTATATCCCTTTGGCTTCTTTTTCCCGCCTATGCCGGTACCGCGATAGAAGCCGAAATCGACGCATTGTTCGGAACTTTACAGTATTACAATATTCGTGACCGCTGTAGAATCATCCTGCGCCTGGGGTACGAGGAAGCCCCGGAAGCTGTCGAACCGCTCTGCGAAATATTAACAAATGACATACATTATGAAATCCGCGGTTCAGCAGCCCTGGCTTTAGGAGATATCCGCTCTGCAAAAGCAGTGCCGGCGTTTTGTGAAGCCTTAAAAGAAGAAAAATATCCTGATGTCCGCGTGGATGTGGCCCGGGCTTTAGGATATATCGACTCTGAAAAAGCAGTTCCTGCGCTTTGTGAAGCCTTAAAAGAAGATGAAAAACGGGCTGTCCGCATGGAGGCTGTAGAGGCTTTGGGAGAGATAGGGTCGAAAAAAGCAGTGCCGCCGCTTTGTAAAGCGTTAAAAGAAGATGAAGAAGCCGACGTCCGGGAGGCCGCCGCATGGGCTTTAAAAGATATAAGATCGAGAAAAGTAGTGCCGGTACTTTGCGACGTCATAGACGATGAAGATTCCTACATAGGAGCAGTCGCGGTCAGGATTTTAGGAATAATAGGCGATAAGAGAGCCGAACCGCCCATACGAAATGCGTTTGAGTCTCGAAGCTGTAACTACCTCAGGAGGGAAGCGGCCGGTGCCCTGGGGCGCATGAAGTCGGAAAAAGCGGTTGACATACTTATCGAAACCCTATATGAGAAAGACCCGGGTGTACGATTGGCTTCCGCTTATGCATTAGGGGAGATCAAATCGCCTAAAGCGATAGATCCGCTGCATTCGATACTTTACGACAGGAACGAGGACATCCGCGCCGGGGGGATCCGGGCGTTGGCGAATTTTAATACGAAACGAACTTTTAACGCGGTTCGCGGCGCTCTAAACGATGAAGCCTCCGTTGTCAGGGTGAGCGCGATATACGCCCTGTGTAAATACCCCACTAAGGAAAAGCTTACACTGCTGATCCCCTTTATAAACGATAAGGAGCACCGGGTGCGTTTTAGGGCTTACCTGTATCTTTCCAGGGTGCGTAACGCGCCGCCGGAAATCACAGAGGCAGTGGATGAATATAAAGAAAAATATATGAAAAAGGAAGAATAGTTTTTCTTACCTGTATTATAGAGTGCAACATTGGTGCCAAAACAAGGATGCGCCCGGTGAATCTATTTGAATTCTCCAGGTTAAAATCTTTTTTGACAGACCAATTAGGAACGGCGGTAGACCTGGTAACCCCCAACGCCCTGAAGAGTACGATAAAGAAAAATATACTGGAAAACGTGGTGTACGTATGAGAAACCAAAAACACCTCCCTGCTGCGAAACAGCTAAACGCCTCCCCACGCAGTGGGGTTGATCAAAACTTTTAATTAGGGTGCTCGGACCGCGGGCCTATTTTCTAACTGCTTTCTTTACCACACCGACTAGGGCCCAACGCAAGATAGGCGCAAAAAGTTTAGACGCCATATTCGTAACTTTGCCGGTAAAAGTAGGTATCACCTGGAAACGGTTCTTCCGGATCCCCTTTACTAAACAGCGGGCCACATATTCGGCGGAAACCGGCTTAATCGTCCCGGCGATGGCTTTCGTGGCTTCGGGTTTGAACCGGTTCTCATATTCAAACTGCGGGGTGTCCGTATCCGGGGGAAACAAAATAGTGACGTTAATATCGTAGGGTTTCAATTCCTGGAGCAGCACCTCGCCTAACCCGCGGACGCCGAACTTGGCGGCTCCATAAGCGGAATACCCATAAACACCGAGAATCCCGGCCAAAGAACTGACTAAGGCAATGTGACCTCTGCCGTCCCTTTTTATCATACCGGGCAATACGGCGCGACAGGAATAAATAGTGCCCAATAAATCTATATCTACCGTTTTTTTGATGATGTCGAGATCTAATTCCGCCAGCGCAGTGGGATGTGCTATCCCGGCGCAAGTTAATAAAAGGTCCACCGGGTTACCTTTTTCCTCCATGCTGTCTACAACTTTTTTAAGGGCTTCGAAATCGGTAACATCACCGGTTTCGCCTTCACAGCGCACGTCCGCATTCACTTCACCGGCAAAAGCTTCCAGTTCTTTTACAGCGCTGCCCAACGCCTCGCCGTTCAAGTCGAAAATCGTTACATTCGCACCGCTGCGAATCAATTCTTTTGCCGCGGCCAAACCGATGCCGCTGGCTCCGCCTGTAATTAAAGCATTTTTTCCTGCAAAATCACGCATTTCAAGTCTCCTTTTCCTGTTGATTTTTATCCCTAAAAGTATGCCAAAACAAACCGTCTATACATGGCTCAGGTTTTGCCGTCCAATAGGGTGCGGACGCCGTCCGCTTTTTAAATTTCGATTATAAAGGAAGTGTATCATTTTTGCAAGCCCGCGGCCCCCGTACGCACGGGGAGGCAAAAAGGCTGGGTGCGTCGCACCCCGGAGGCAAGCAAAACTTGGTGCGAAAGTATTGACATTGTGCCTGTTTTGGATATAATATTAGCATGAAACGATACAAGTGGAATGCAGAAAAAAATGAGCTGCTAAAAAAAAAGAGAGAAATTTCTTCTGAAGAAATCATCACTGCATTGAAAGAAGGAAAATTATTAGATAGGTATAAACACTCGAATGAAAAAAAGTACCCACACCAGGAGATAATGGTAGTGGAAATCAAAGGTAGTGCTTATCTTGTTCCTTTTATAGAAGCCGAAGAAAAATATTTTTTGAAAACAATTTTTAGGAGCAGGAAGGCCACAAAGAAATATCTAAAAAAGGAGGACAAAAATGGAAAATAAAAAAAAATTTAAGGATAAAAAAGCTATTATAGACGCTTTAGAAAGCGGGAAAATAGGACTGATAGATGATCCCGATGAAGAAAAAGAAATATTGGAAGCTTATGAAAGGGGTGAGCTTATACCTGTAGATGACGGAGAAAAGAAAAAAAGAGAATTAATAGAGGCGGTCTGGAATACTGCGCCGAAGACAAAGCGTATCAGTATCAGGTTAACGGAGCAAGACCTGGAAAGGCTGCGAATGAGAGCATCGGAAGTCGGTATTCCTTATCAAACAATTATCGGTTCATTGGTGCATCAGTATGCGTCCGGGAAGTTGACCGTGCATCTTTGAAAAGGAGGTAACATGATAGTATTTATCGGCAGTTCAACCGAATCTTCAGAAGCGTTAAGCTGGGTCGAAAAAAGCATCAAGGCCGCTGGTCACAAACCTCTCAGGTGGGACAAAAAATCTCTCTTTTCACCGGGAGAATACACTTTTCCCCGACTAATTGAGATTAGTAAAAATATAGATGCGGCTGTTTTTATTTTTTCGGAGGATGATCTTATAGAGAACCGCAGCGAAAGCACGAAGCAACCCCGCGATAATGTCCTTATTGAGTATGGATTATTTGCCGGTCGATTAGGAATTAAAAAGGCGATCATATGTGTGGATGGGAAGCCGAAGATATCAACAGATCTCACCGGTATTTTAACCATAGATATTAGTAAAAACAACAGGGAAAATTCTGAGAAAGATATAAAAGAATGGCTCCAAAATACCGAAGTTTATTGCACCGACATGGATGAAGACAGATCCGAATTCACCTGGCCGGATGTAGAGAAAGGGATAGGCAGAATTGTCTCCCAAATGGAAGAAGAGACATATAATCCTGATTTAGTGATCGGGATCGGTAGAAGCGGGGGCATTATAGGTGGGCTAATTGCCGGGTATTTGGGGGCAAAACCATTTAGGGGATTTAATTGGAATTTTTTAGATGTAGAGCACAATGGAGTAAAAAACCGCGAACATATATATGATAAAACCATCACAATTGAGCAGGATCAGAAAAAAATCCTCCTTGTAGAGGGGGCAACTCCCATCGGTGAAAGACCCCAAATGGCCCTTAATTTCTTCAGAAAAGAATTCCCCTCCAAAGAGTTTCGATTTGCGGTTTTAGTGAGATCAAAAGCTTCAACCGCCCCCATAAATTACTACGCCTATGAAGTGTCTAATATAAAGATACTCCCATGGCATGTGAAGTCCTGGCCCACGTTTTTGACTCACAATATAAAATGAAAATGAAGCCTGATTCCGCACCTTTATATACTATGCCGCCAATGAACTTTGAATCCTTTTATGAAAGGATAGAAGAATCCGAGTGTGCCCTGGAAAGAGGTGATTTTATTACACAAGCGGAATTGCGAGAAAAAGTTTAGACGTGGAAAACAAGAGAATTAATAGAAGCAGAGGATTTAAATTAAACAAAATCCCGCTGAATAACGGCGGATCGTTCAATGATTTAGAAAAAATCGGATAATATTAATAAAAAGTATTGATTTTAAGGTCATTTCGGTATATATATTAATAATATGAAAAATACAATTAAATTTTTCGAGACCGGCAGCAAATGGCTGAGGGCTGATTTTCACCTACATACAGTTTCAGATCCTTTGGGCATAAAATTTGAGGATAATCCCAATGATTTTTTTAATCGTTTTTTAGATAAGCTGGAAGAACAAAAAATCAATGTCGGGGTAATCACCAATCACAATCGTTTTTACCACGATGAATTTAAAGAATTGAGAAAAAAAGCCTGGAAAAGAGACGTTTTCCTATTACCCGGTGTAGAATTGAACGTGGGGGACGGAAAAAACGGGATTCATACTTTAGTTGTTTTCGATTATGAAGCGTGGGTAGACGATAAGAAAAACATCAACAATATCGAAAAATTTCTTAATGGAACATTCGGAACAAAACCGATTAAACCTGACGGAAACACAGAAGAGAAATTGATGCAAACTATTAAAAGGTTAAATGAATTCCGTGCCGGTTATTTTATCATTTTGGCTCATGTGGACCGGGATAAAGGGTTCTTCAAGGAAACCGCCAGGGGGATCAGGGAGAGAGGTATCTACAGTGAACCCCTGTTTAAGGACCATGTAATCGGCTTCCAAAAGCTGGAGAGTGACAAATCAAAGGAAGAGATTATCGAAATCTATGGAAGCGACAAATTACCTGCCTTTTTGGATGGCTCCGATCCCAAAACGCTCGATGATATCGGGCAAAGAGATTCAGTCACCTATATAAAAATTGGAGATTTTAATTTCGAAGCCGTCAAATATGCCCTGCTGGCCAATTCCACGAGAATTAAGAAATCTTTTCCGAAGCGTAAAAACGGTTACATAAAAGATATTTCATTTGTCGGCGGGATGTTAGACGGGCAGACCGTTCATTTGAATCCCGATATGAACAACTTGATCGGCATAAGGGGCAGCGGTAAATCGACTCTGCTGGAAGCGATACGGTGCGCCCTGGACTACAAATTTGACAAACAATCGAAAGACAAAGAGTATAAAGATGATTTAGTAAACAACCTACTCGGCAGCGGTGGAAAAATAGTAGTTAATATCGTCGATCGACATGGAGAAAAATATAGGATTGAAAAAATTCACAAAGAGAAACCGCAAATATTTCGCGGTGAGAATAGGGTGCCCACCATGAAGATAGCCGGTGGGCTTGTCGATGTTCTATATTTCGGCCAGAAGGACCTGTCGGAAATCGGCGGCAAAGGGTTTGCCGGGGATTTGATCGAAAAGTTTTTCGGAGATAAAAATGAAGTCAAAGAGGTGAGGAAACAGGTTTTCGATAAAGAACAAGATATTATAAGAACCTTAAACAGCATAAATATCCTGAAAGAAAAAATAAAGAAGAGAGATGAATTGCTGGAAGAAAAAAGTAATATTGAAGAAAAATTAAGAAAATTCAAGGAACATAAAGTTGACGAGAAACTGCAGCGGCAGGTTGATTTTAACCGGGATCGGGATAAACTCGAAGAGATAATCGATTTTCTACAAACAATAGTTGACGACCTAACCGGGATTATAGATGAGCATAAAGGAAGTTTCGATCACTACTTGGAATACAAAAGTCCCGGCAATGAAAGCCTGTTTGAAAAGATAAAAAAAAGCTTGCGTGCATTCCATAAAAAATTCATTGAGATCGACAGCCTTGCCCACCAGGGAAAAGAATATCTCACGAAATTAAAAGAAATCAAAGAGGAATTTCACCGGTTAAATGCCGAACTTCAGGAAGAATTTGCCCAAATCAGACGAAAAATCGATTTGCCCACATTGAATGCCGACGATTTTATAAATTTCAACAACAGGCTGACTATCGTTAAGGCCACTCTATCGCAGTTGGAGAAAAAATCGCAAGAACTCAGCCGATTAAAAAGATGGCTTCAGGATTCCCTTCAGGACTTGAAAGACCTCCGGCACAAGGAATTTCTGTTATTAAAAGAAGAGACCGACCGATTGAAAGAGAAGGATTTATCGATTAAGATAAAAATCGAATTCAAAGAGGACAAAGAGGCTTTCGAGAACTTTTTTAAAAATAATTTTAAAGGCACCTACCTGTCGGCGAACCATATAAAAAAAATTTGTGAATCTTACCGGGACCCCATTGACATTTACGACGATCTTTTTAAAAAGGATAGCTCTTTGGAAAAAATACTAACCGGAACGGAAGGCAGCTTGCTGCTCCGGTTCAAGGAACGTATTGAAGACATACGCGACCATTTTTTAACTTTCCGGGTACCGGATAAAGTAGAACTATATTATAATCAAAAGGAATTAAGCAAGCATTCTTTAGGTCAGCGGGCGTCTGCATTTATTGTTTTTATCCTGGCAAAGAAAGACCACGAGATTATTATAATCGACCAGCCCGAAGACGACCTGGACAACCAGTCTCTTTATAATGACGTTATCAAAGAATTGACCAAGCTGAAACAGCAAACTCAATTTATTTTCGCCACGCATAACCCCAACATCCCGGTGCTGGGTGAGTGCGAGCAAGTTCTACAATGCAGTTATTCGGAAAATTCCATCCACTTAAAAACAGGCAGCATCGATAGGAAATCCATTCAAGATGAAATCGTAAACGTAATGGAAGGCGGCGAAGAGGCATTTGACAAAAGAAAAAGGATATACGAACTATGGAAGAATTAGAATTACTTGAAATAATAGACAACGGTGAAGACAGTAGGCACCAGTTTAAAGAGACAATAACCGGCGCAAAAAAGTTGGGCGAGGAAATCGCAGCCTTTTCCAATTCCCGGGGCGGGAAAATTATTATCGGGGTTACAGATAGAGGGGGGATAAAAGGTCTAAGTGCCGTGGAAATAGGCCGGATTAATCAATATATCGCCAATGCCACTACCAATAATATCAGGCCGGCCGTCAATGTAATCACTGAAAACTTTACCATCGAAGGGGAAAAATTGATCGTTGTGTATGTCCGGGAAGGCGTCAATAAGCCTTACTGCGATAACGACGGCATTTACTGGGTCAAAAACGGTTCGGATAAACGCAAAGTTACCGCGCCGGAGGAGATGCAGCGTTTGTTCCAGCAAAGCAGGAAATTATTGGCGGATCATATGCCTGTAGAAGGCGCAACTATTAACGATTTAGACCGGGAAAAATTCAACAATTATTTCAAGAAAGTGTATGAGAAAACACTTGACGAGATGGAAATCCCCATGGAGAAATTACTGGAAAATCTCCATTTAGCCAGGGACGGCAATCTTAACCTGGCCGGGCTGCTTCTTTTCGGCAAAGAACCGGCGAGGTTCTTACGTGTTTTTATTATAAAAGCGGTCAGTTTTTTCGGTAATTCCCTGGCTGATACGGAATACAGGGACAGTGAAGATATCGAAGGTGACATCGGCAGTCAATTTGAAAAAGGGATGTCTTTTTTATTAAAAAATTTGCATAAAACTCAGCAGGGGCAGGATTTCAACAGCCTGGGCATCCTGGAAGTTTCTAAAGTTGCTCTCCAGGAGTTATTACAGAATGCACTCATTCACCGGGATTACTTTAAGGTTGCCTCCATAAGGTTATTGATTTTCGATAATCGCATCGAAATAATAAGCCCCGGAGCGCTGCCCAATTCTCTAACAGTTGAAAACATAAAGTATGGTAATTCAGCCATAAGGAATTCGTTAATCGCATCTTTTGCCAGTAAGATGCTGCCGTACCGGGGATTGGGTTCGGGAATAATTAAAGCGCTGAAAGAGCAGCCCGACATCGAGTTTTACAATGACATCGAGGGAGAGCAGTTCAAGGTTGTTATCCCCAGGCCGCCCCAACCGTAGGCCCGCGGCGTGGCCCCACTCGCGTGGGGAGGCAATAAGCCGCTTCGCGGCAGGCTGGTGCTTTTGCTTTTAAATTATAAAAAGTTTTGTTC
>JAGLSW010000826.1 GCA_023135565.1 Candidatus Aminicenantota bacterium
GTTGTCTAATCTATATCTCCGCGGAGATTTTAAAAATAACCTCTTGATCGATAATTTCGATTTTATCGGCAGCGCCGTAAATAAACACTTTCTCAAGCTCACCCTTTTGGGAATATATCATACCCAGGATATTGTGCGCGCCGGGCAGCCTGGGAATTAAAAAGCAAAAGAGACGATTTTAAGAGGGTATTTTTAGCCTTTTTCCCGGAATCACAGTTTTAATAAGAGAAATAAAATTTTTCTTTTAACGATATGGCAATTGATTTATACCTTTTTTTCCTGTATAATCGAGCATGTATATTAAATTCAAATACCAAACAAAAAATCAAGAGAGGAAAAACCAATGAGTTTCGATACTATGCTGCGCCCCAGGTCCATCGCGGTTATAGGCGCCTCTGAAAATACCGCTAAAGTGGGCTATTCAGTCCTGGCAAACCTGTTAGCTGAAGGTTTTCCCGGGGATATTTACCCGATAAATCCAACCAAAAAAACCATCCAGGGTGTCAAATGCTACCCTTCCCTGGCCGATGTACCGGGAGTGATCGACCTGGCCGTGATTATGATCGGCAGGGACCATGTGCTCCAGGTTCTGAAAGATTGTATCAAAAAAAGAGTGCCTTCGGTTATTACCATTACCGCCGGGTTCGGCGAAAGCGACGCAGAAGGAAAAAAACTCCATCACGAACTTGTGCGCCTTATAAAAGAAGGAAAAATCACCCATATGGGTCCCAACTGCTTAGGACTGATAAATCCCTGGGAAAAACTCAACGCCGCTTTCGGCCTGCCCGCTGGAGAACCTGGCCATATCGCCCTCTTTTCCCAGTCCGGGGCGCTTATCACCGCTATCCAGGATTGGGGAGCTTCCAACCGCCTGGGTTTCTCCATGGTGGCTTCCATCGGCAACAAGGCCACTTTGGACGAGGTCGATTTTTTGGAATACCTGGAAGACGAACCCAATACCCGCGTGATCGCGGCTTACTTAGAAGATATCTCCCGGGGACAGGAGTTCATGAAAGCAGCCGAAAGAGTGGGCAAAACGAAACCTATCGTTATTCTTAAATCAGGCCGCACCCAGGCCGGAGCCAAAGCGGCTTCTTCCCATACCGGCAGCCTGGCCGGGGCCGACATGGCCTATGACTGCGCTTTCGAGCGAACCGGGGTTATCCGCGCGGACTCCATCGAGCACCTGTTCGACGTAGCTTCAGCACTGGCTTACCAGCCTTTACCGGTTGGCGACCGCATCGTGGTGGTCACCAATGCCGGGGGGCCGGGCATCATGATGGCCGACGTCTTAGAAATGGCCGGACTCAAAGTAGCCGACCTAAAAGAAGAAACCAAAAAAAAATTGGCGGCGGTGCTGCCCGGGGCAGCTTCTATCCACGACCCGGTGGACGTGCTGGGCGATGCCGGGGGAGACCGCTATCGCGACGCGCTGCGCATCCTGGTAGACAGCGACGACAACGACGGCTTGATCGTCATCTTAACGCCCCAAAAAATGACCGATGTAGAGGGTACGGCACAGGCCATCGTGGATGTTTCAAAAGACGCCAAAAAACCGATCCTGGCTTGTTTTATGGGCGCTGAGGCGGTTGCTCCGGGGGTCGAGATTCTGCAGGACCACCACATCCCGCAGTACCCCATCCCGGAACGGGCCGCCCGGGCCATGCTGGAAATGGTTCAGCATCAGCGCCACTGTTCCCGTCCGCCCCGTGTAGCGCCGCGTTACCCGGTCAACCGCAACCCGGTGGTCAAAATCATCAAATCCCACCGCAGCCGGGAAATGTGCGAAATCGGCGAATACGATGCCAAAGCTATCCTGCGAGCCTATAATTTCGACCTGCCGCCCGCCACTTTAGCCGGCACGATAGATGACGCCGTGCGCTTCGGCGCCCAGGTGGGCTATCCCCTGGCTATGAAAATATCCAGTCCCGATATCCTGCATAAATCGGATGTGGGCGGCGTAAAAGTCGGTCTTGACAACGCATCGGAAGTAGAAGATGCTTTCGAACTGATGATGCTGCGTATCAAAAGGCAAAAACCCGAGGCCGAAATCCGCGGTGTGCTTTTAGAAAAAATGGCCGCCGGTAGGGAAGTGATTATCGGCATGAAAAAAGACCCCCAGTTCGGCCCTATGTTGATGTTCGGCCAGGGTGGGATTTTCGTGGAGGTATTAAAGGACGTCACCTTCAACCTCACGCCCCTGACCCGCGAAGAGGGTTTTGAAATGATCCGGCGCACCAGGACGTATAAACTTTTGACCGGTTTCCGCGGCCAGCCCGGGGTGGACATCGAAGCCATCGTGGATAACTTAGTGCGCGTATCCCAATTAGTGATGGATTTCCCGGAAATAGAGGAGATCGACATCAACCCCCTTATGGTAGGCCGGGAAGGCGACGGCGCCATAGTGGTGGACGCCCGGATAATTATTGCAAAGGAGGCACATTAAAATGGCAACATGGCAAGATATATATATAAAAAAGACAATGAACGCCACCAAAGCGATTCGTTTAATCAAAACAGGAGGGCCGCGGATTTTTATAGGCACCGGCTGCGGCCAGCCGCAGCTTTTGGTGGAGGAATTATCAAGCGCCAATAACGACATCATAGATGCGGAAATCTACCACCTGCTAACCCAGGGCGCCGCGCCCTATATCGAACAGGAGCACAGCAAAAAATTCCGCACCTGCAGCTTTTTCCTGGCGCCCAATGTCAGGGAAGGCATCATCAGTGGCCGGGGCGATTACACCCCTATTTTCCTGTCCGAAATCCCCAGGCTTTTTAAAACCGGGAAAATCTCCTTAGATGTGGCGTTAATACAGACCAGCCCGCCGGACAAGAGCGGTTATTTGAGTTTGGGAATCTCCGTAGACATCGTCAAATCGGCGGTGGAGAACAGCTTGCTGGTGATAGCGGAAGTGAATCCCAACATGCCCCGTACTTTTGGAGACACCATGATTCCCGTCGATATGGTTGACGCCATCGTGGAAAGCGACCGGCCGGTAATCGAATTCAGCCTGCCCGAACCGGATGCGGCCATCGACAACATTGCCCGCAATATCTCCTCGCTGATAGAAAACGGAGCCACCGTAGAAGTAGGCATCGGTAATATTCCCCAGGCTGTTTTAAAATATCTCCACGAAAAAAAGGACATCGGCATCCACACCGAGATGTTCAATGACGCGATCATCCCCTTAGTGGAAGACGGCATCATTAACGGCAGGAAAAAAACCATTAACCGGGGTAAAATCATTGCCAGTTTTTGTTACGGCACCCGGAAGTTGTACGATTATATTCATGAAAACCAGATGTTTGAATTCAGGCCTTCGGAATATGTGAACGACCCTTATATTATCAGCCAACATAACAAAATGACTGCCATCAATGTAGCCATAGAAGTAGACATGACCGGCCAGGTGTGTTCCGATTCCATCGGCTATGATTTTTACAGCGGCATCGGCGGCCAGGTGGATTTCAACCGCGGCGCGGCCCGGGCCAAAGGCGGCAAAGCCATCATTGCCCTGCCTTCCACCACTACCGATAAAGCGGGAAAAACCATTTCCCGAATCGTGCCTCGCTTAAAAGACGGGGCCGGTGTAGTGACTACCCGGGGCGACGTTCATTATGTAGTGACCGAATACGGCATCGCCGATTTGTTCGGCAAGAGTATCCGCGAAAGGGTGCTGGCTTTAGCTCAAATCGCGCATCCTGATTTTCGCAATGAGATATTGAATGAAGCCAAAAATCGCAAATATATTTTCCAATATCAAAAAGATCTGCCTACTACTAAGAATGTTTATCCAAAAGAATTGGAAACCAAAATTGCCTTAACCGACGGCACCGGTTTATTTTTACGGCCTATTAAGCCCACGGACGAATCCATGCTGCGTGACACCATGTATGCCTGTTCCGAGCGTTCCATTGCTTTCCGTTTTTTCAAACCCATGAAAGAGTTTTCGCACCGTTTTGTGCAGGATTTCACCAACGTGGATTACTCGAAAGATATGGCTATCGTAGTATTGGTGCAGGATACAGGCGGCGATCATATTATCGGCGTCGGTCGTTATGCATTTAATCCGAACACCGGCCGGGCTGAAGTTTCTTTTATTGTCAGGGATGATTGGCATGCCCGGGGCATCGGTTCCCATTTATTGAACACCCTGACGAAAATTGCCAAAAAGCGCTCTATCAAAGGTTTTGAAGCCAGTGTGCTGGTAGGTAATCATGGTATGTTGTCAGTTTTCTACAACTCCGGGTACAATGTCGTCACCAAGAAAGAGGAAGACACCTATTACATCTCTTACGATTTTGAAAAATAACCTAATCGAAATACCCGGATGCGCCGCGAACAAAATAAGGAGGGCCAAAAGATCCTATTTTTGCTTTGAGACGCTCCTGTCGAGAAAGGGCAAATTCTCTCCTAAAATGAGCAAGCTTCTCTCCCAAATAGCGTAGCGGAAAACGGTTTAAACCGTTCTCCCGGCAAGCAAATACATGCCGCGAATTCTCACTGAGATGAGGCGGCAGGCTGTTATACAATTCCGAACCGGCCATATAATCGAGAATTTTTAGGTTTAGCTGGTCGAAGGGAGTCTCCCTGATATAAGCAAATGTCTTCTCTATCGTGGCTTCGCTTTCCATAGGCGCGCCAAAAATAAAATTACCCACTGTATAAAGCCCGATCCTATCGGCTTTTCTAATCAAATCCCGCAGTTTTTTTAGATCGATGTGTTTTTCGTAAAACTTCAAAATATCTTCGTCCGCGGACTCGACTCCGAAACTGATAATAGACACACCGGCAGACCGCGCCAGTTCGAGAAACTCCTCGTCTATATTCGCCCAACTGCTTAAGGCAATTTTTTTCCGCCGGGTGAGTTTTTTCTCGTCTAAAACCTTTAAAATCGCCTTTGCCCGCTTCAAATCGTAGGTAAAATTATCATCGCTAATCCAGATGTTGCGATAGTTTTTCCCGGCAATTGCCGCAAATTCCCTTGCCACATAATCGACGGAATGAGCACGAAAACCGCGGCTCCAACCCCTACGTTGACAGAATCGGCAGCGGCCCAAACAACCCCTGGACGTTTCGATAAGAGTAGACCGCGGCAGGTGAGGTTCGCTGATAATAGAACCGCCTGTTTCGGCAAAGGGGGTCAACAAATCCCGGTCCGGGAAGGGCAGTTCATCGAGGTTTTCCAACACTTGCGGTTCAAATGTCCCGCTGCATCGTTTCTTGCAGAGGACAATATCCACAACCGGCAAAATGTTTTTTTCGGGTTCCCCGGTGAGGGTAAAATCAGCGTTTTCTAAAGAGCGGGGAAAAAGTGCGAAATCATACCCGAAAACGATGATTTTTTTACAGGGAAATTTCTCCCTGGTAAGTTTGACCAGCGTTTCCCCATGTTCGATGTTAATCGTACGCTTCAAAGGAAAGGCGTCGAATTCGATGATAAGCACTTCGGCACCGGCGGCCAGGGTATGGAATTTTTCCGGGTCATATTTTTCGATAGAGTAATCGAGATAATCGATCACCCGGTGACCGGCTTGCTTCAATATGGCAGACAAATAGAGCAGCTTCAGGGAAAAACCGAAACGCCAATGTTTGATTTCTCCGGGACAGGGGTATATAAGTAATATGTCAGCCATTTCGATTCCTACATCTCAAAATCATTCGTCCAAACCGGCCCCGGTCAGTTGGGTCAGGGCATACAATCCCCAGGAAGCGCCGTCTTCAATTTCGTGGTAAGGCCAGATACCTCCGGGTAAACGGTTCTCGACAAGCCAGTGGTAAGCCTGCCGGAAAACCGCCTCCGGTACAGCTTCTTTATACTGGAGCAGGCCGAGGGTGGCAATGGAAGTACAGAATACATCGGAGGAAACCGGGTGATCTTTCCAGGGGGCAAAACCGCCGTCCTCTTGCCGGTTATCCATCAGCCAGCGGGCGGCGTCTGCCGTTAAAAATTTATCAAGCGGCTGGAAACCGGCGGCTTTAAAGGCCATCAGGGTGTAACCGGCTTTATAGGTGAGGGAATTTTTTTCCGATAACCACAGTTTTTCCAACCTGTGTAGTGTTTCGCTGTCGGCCATTTCCGGGAACAGGAAAAACAAGACGGCAGTGACGGGAATCCTGCTCACGTCCCTTTTAGAACGACCCCAAAGCCCGGTGTCGTTTTGCCGGGAAATAATGTAATGAAGTGCTTTTTCGATATTTTCTTTATATTGAAGGGGGTCTAGCAGCTTTAGAAAATAGGCATTCCAGGCTGTGTCGGCGATAGACACCCAGCCGCCGTCCTGCTGTTGTTCCTTTAGACAGCGTTGGATTATAGCCGGGGGAATGGAATTTCTCGACAGACCGCTTAACAAGAGTAAAGAAGCGGTTTTGCTAATCCGTTTTAAATCCAGGTGTTTGCGGTTCATTTCGGCGATCATATTCCTTAGAGACATAATAGTAGGCAGCAGGATATTCATTCTTTTATTCCTGAAACGATAAAATCGAAGGTAATAGCCAGGTTGTTTGTGTCCTCTAAGAATTCACGTAACGCAGTTATATCTCTATGTGCGTCATCCTCCGTAATAAAACCGGCCTCCACCAACTCCGGCAGTAGATTTTCATATACACCGATATAAAGCTGCCGGTACAGTGTGTTTTCCGGTCCGGTTAACGATGTTTGCAGGGCTTCCACTGTAATATTCACGATATTATTCTTACTTAATAAATATTTGATTTTCCTACCTACCGAAGAATCGCCACCCCGGTGGGTTTGGCGGTTGTACCGGTTTAATGCCTGCATATATTTAGTACGATATAAGGGAAAAGCAGGATACCAGATATTGGCGGTGACGTCTTTATCCATGAGTACGATTCGACCGCCGGGATCGAGAATCCCGGTCATTTTTTTGATTGCCGCCGGAGGGTCATACAGATGCTTCAAAGTAAACCTTGAAAACACCAGGTCATAGGTTCCGGAGAAATCGAAGGAATCGAGGTCGCCTTTCAAAAAATTGACGGTGCAGCCCTGTTTAGTAATTTCCCGCCCGGCTGCTTCGGTAAGGTCCAGGGAGGAATCGAAATAGGTAACATCCGCATAAGGAAAAAAAAATTTCAATAATAAAGTGGTGTACCCGGTTCCGGCGCCGATGTCGATAATTTTTTTAAAGGGTTTTTCTCTTTCCCTGCTATTTTTTTCATAGGATTTGAAGAGTTTTTCCATAAACGGTCTATAATATTCGTTTAGAAGGGTGAGGCGCTTGAGTTCGGCCTCTTTGCCGGGCCTGCTGTCGAAAATAAAACGTCCTTTTTGGGGCATGTTTCCTGTTTGCTCCTTACTCCCGGGCATGTTGTCTAACCTAACCCTGTAAATCCAATAATTTAACTATATTATTATATAGCACATTTTCCAATTCCATGCCAGTCATATTTTTAAGGGAATGTAATCTTTGCAAAGTTTTCAGGGGTTTTTCGTGGGGGAAATCGGAGCCGAAGATAAGTTTGTCGCTGCCCAGGATTTCTACAGCGAGTTGGATTATCCCGGCATCGGGGACAGCGGAAATATCGAAATAGAGAGTTGGGTAATCTTTTAAGGATTCTAAGGTGGATTCTACCTGCCTGCGTTCGGGCCGGTAATTGCTGCTTTCGGGGAAATCCGCGCCTAAGTGGGCCAGTATAACGATTAGCCCTGGTGTATCTTTGAATATATCCTGTTTGAGGCGTTCTATTCGATTCACTCCGGCATGCAAGAGCAGGGGGATTTTATGTGCTTCCATGCAGCGATAGGTGGCTTTGAATTCTTGTGAGAAAATATCCCGACCAGAGGCATCTTTTTGTATTCTCTGGCCGTAGGTATGTTCTTTGAAACCTTTAACGCCCTGTTTCACCCAGTATTCGGGTTTATGGTCGATAATTGTAAAGGGAATAAATTGTTGGGGATATTTTTTTGCGGTATTTACTACATAATGGTTGGCTTTTTCGATATCGATCAGCAGGCTGGGCAGCGGAAAGATGATAGTGGTGTCGATGCCTGCTTCCTGCATATTTTGCATGATCTGTTTTTCATCGCAATTTTTATTAAAGTGAGTAATCAAGAAATCTTCTTCTTTTTTTATCAGCCATTGTGGTTTATGAAGATGGCAGTGGGCGTCGATAATTTTCATGGTTTATAGCCTTCCAGGTAGTTTTTAAGCGCCTGTTTTTCTTTTTTTCTTTCGTCGAATTCCCGCAGCCACAGTTTAAACTTTTCTCCGGCCTGGGGAATTAACTCCTTGAGAGCCGCTTTCATTTTCGGTGGAACAGGACCGTTGACGCGAAAAAAGCCTTCCGCTTCGATTCGTTTTTTATTTTTCACCGTATCCTGGTAGAAACCGCCGTCGAGCTTCTCCAACAGTTTGATCGACGGCAGGTTGGCTTTGTGGGCGGTCCAACCGTATTTCTCGATGGAGTGATTTCCGATTAGTTTTTGCAGGATCAAAAAGGAGTAATACTTTTCTTTTAGTCCCGGGACCAGGGCAATTTCCAGGAAGTTGGCATTTGACCTGGTTTTTTTTACAGCTATAATACCGATTGGATACGAATCTTTATACTTCGATAAGACTGTGTATCGAATGTGGGCATTTTTGAACGAAGTGGATAAAAAAGGTTTGTACAGGTTAACCAGGAGATCGAAAAAAGTGTTTTCGATGTCCTCTTTGAATTCGATTTCGTCATCTATGATTAAGGCGTCGTCGCTGTATATTTTGCCCGTGGAGGCGTGGCATCCGCCCAGGCAATCCTGCCAATATGCACAAGAAATACAGTGGTTGTTCCTCCATTTTTCTTCGTTGAAATCATCCAGGGTGCTATTTGTTTGCAGGGGCCGGGCAGTCTCACTGATAGGCGCTGAAATTGCAAAAGCAGTGGCAGGACAAAGTTTTAGAGTGCCGTTGTTGTTAACGGCGATTGCCCGGCGCCCGACGATACAAGGTTGATTGATCTTTTTTAATAGTTCATCATCGGCAATAATGGTTTTTAGGAAACACAGCGGATAGGCTTCCGCATAAGCATCTATATGAAGTTCCCGGTTTATCCTGATTAGTTGTTCGATGAGTACTTTATGTTCAAAATAAGAAAGAGGCTGTTCGTCTTCAAAATAGGCCAGGGTGTGCTGGGTAGGGATGATGCGGTTCAGGCTAACCTGGGATATATCGACCCCGGATTCTTTTAAGAAACGGATAGTGTCGTAGAATTGTCTAAAATTGCTGCGCAGGGGCGAGAAAAAGATACCCAGTCGAATTTTCGACTCTCCCAACTTTTCCAGGTTTCTTATTACCTTATCAAAAATCGATTTGTCCCGGACGCCCATGATTTTTTGATAGAGTTTTTTATCGGCGCTGTGGAAAGAAACGTTGATTTTTTCTACATGTTTTTCGAGGAACGGTATATAAGCGGGTTCGATTAAAGCGGCATTGGTGACGATCCAGACTGCAAAACCTTTTTTTTTGGTATAGGCAAGGAGTTCCTGCCAATAGGAAACAGTGAAGAACTCTCCGCCGGTAAAGATAATCTTTTTTATACCCAAATCGTAGAATTTATCTATAATGGGTTTAATTTTTTCAAAGGGCGGCTGTGCTGTATTTTCGGGATTTTGCCAATCGTTGCGGCAGTAGATACAGCGGTAGTTGCAGGGTATCGACACATCATATATCGCAGTATCAAAATTATTCCCGACAAACATCTTATTCTACTTCATTTTCTAAAAATAGTTCAAAATTCTTTTGAATCAAAGGACTCTCCGATATTGATATTTTCACCAGGGAAACCTTTAGTTTCACCAACGATTTCATTTTTCTCTTCAGCCATATAACCTTCAAATTTATTCTTTAATTTAAACCTCTCTCTTTTATCGACTAATTCTAAGTACTCTCTAAATTTAATCATACATTCTTTGACTTTAGTATCATCATTTTTGTAATAATACACTCTGGCTAAATCAAAATATGTATTATAGTCCTTCTCTCTTAGCTCATCTTCGAGAATTTTTCTGGCATCATCTAATTGATTGGTTTCTTTGTTGTTATAGCAAAGATTGAATTTGTAAAGTTCAATTAAAACAACTGCGCGATTTGCCAGAGAACGGTAGTCACGATTGTTTTTGCTATCTATTTCTTCATAAAAAGCTACTGATTTTTTATAGTTTTTCGATGATTTTTCCAGAAGTTCTTTAGCCTGTTGCTGCTCCTCTTCCTCAGGTTTTTTTTGTGTTGACTCAGTGTTATTAAAAAAATTAAACTTAGCCTTATATTCATCTTCATATGTCTTCCAATTCAGTTGCCCTAAAAAGTGATATAAAAAAGGTTGAATTTTACTTTTTTCATCCAACAAATCCCTTTTTTCTATAAATTCCAAAACATTTTTAGCTCTATCATAATCCTCTTCCTCTGTCATAAAATGATGAGCCAAAAACAGCTCTAACCATGCACTATCAGTAAGGTCTTTGATGACATATTTTTTAATTTCCTTAACAGTATCTCTATCTATCTCATCCAGGCTATCTAATTCGAATGTATTCAGTCCCAACCTATCTACCTTATCCTTTACCCAACCTACCAGTTTTTCTTTTCTTCTTAAAAATTCAACCCTTTCATTTAAAAATTTGAGTTTTTCCTCGAAATCTCTAAATTTATTCAACTTCTCAGAGGATTCCTTTAACCAATTCCATCCGACTAACGCCACTATACCGATAATAACTGCGATAACCGTAAACAGTGCTGAATAAAAGCCGATCAGAGTTTGAACAATTTTATCTTGGTCCAAAATTTTTAGTGGACAATTAAGCCATAAATATTGACCACCCATAACAACTATTACAATACCAAGACCAAGACCAAAAAGAATACCTTTAGAGATAATACTGTTTGGGGATTTATTTTTCATAGACTTCTATACCTCCATCTCCATCTGCTTTGTATATGTACGATTCATCCACCATAATACCCCGCGTGAATGCCGCAGAGGGAATCTTTTTATTATATTTTATATCCTTAACATCCGAAATATCATACACCAATAGCCCTTCCTGACCGGCGGCAGTGTACAAATAAGAACCTTGAATGACTATATCACGGGCATCCCCGGCTTTAAGCCGGTTCACCAGGATGGGCTTCTTAAGATTCTTTACATCATAAACATAAATACCACCCTGCCCAACCGCCGCAAACAAAAAACCGTTTCTTTCCAATATCGTCCAACACCGGCCCTCGATACCGGACACAGAAGATATGAGTCCTAAAGAATGATCGAGTATCCGAAAACCTCCGTATGAACAGGCGGCAAATACCGCTTTCTCATTCACATAAATCCCGATAAACTCTTCTCCACTTCCGAAACTTTCCGTTTGCTCGAGATTTTTAATGTCTGTAAAATCGACCTTAATAAGTCCCTGGGTATAGGCAGCCAGGTAAACATGATTACCACAAACAGCACAGTCCCAAACGCCCTGGGGTAGAACAATTCCACTTACCAACCGCGGCTCTTCGATCCGGGATAAATCGGCGATCTTCAAACCGGAAGCTTCACAGGAAAGAAAGGCATAAAAACCATCTGTCACCACTTTGGCAATACGATTGCGGTTGGATTCGATCTTACCGGTTAAGATAAAATCCTTATCTTTGTCGTAAATTTTAATGCCGAGTACATCGGCGACTATTACATAACGCCCATACACAACTGAATCTTTGGCCCACCCCTTCGCAAACGTAAGGCGGTCGTCCAGCACTGGATTCTCTAAATCGGAAATATCCAATATACGCAGTCCGAATACATCGGCAATATAGAGTTTGTCGTCTTCGAGCTTTATGTCGTCTATAAAAGAATAACCGGGGAAATCATAATGGAAGATTTTCTCAAACGCTCCGGTTAAAAAAAAATCGATGCCCAATTGTTTGTAAGCGACTACCGTAATTTTTTCGTTGGCATCAACAGCCCGGGGTTCCTCTTTTAACCCGGGAAAAGTGACCGCCTTTTCTATCGGCCCAACTGCTTCAAAATCATAACCGGGAAACTTCTCCAGGGCCGGTAATTTTTTCTCTTCTCGCAGGGACAGCAAATCCAACCGGGAGATTTCATCCTGGTTATTCTTTAAATATAAAGCTCCATCATCTATTTTGAACCCGCCAAAGTCATAAAAAGGTATGTAAAATTCTTCTACCGCAGGACGGTCTATGGCAATGACGATAACACCCCCCGATTTATAACCGATAATAAAACCCTGCCATATATCAACATTGTGCCAATTTCCCCCGATCTTCTTAAGCAACACTACTATCTGTCAAACACATAGGTGGGAATCCCACTAATTGCAATTACAATTAGAACAACCGAAACACCAATTGCCACCGTTGAACTCTTCCCAGATATCCTCCGGGAAATCCATACCCTTCTCTTCCTCGAAAAGCGGGGTCTCATACTTCTTTTTCTCATTTACGTTTTCAAATTTGCTATTATTTTCTCCCATTTTTAACTCCTTTCAATTAAAAAATTTTTTTTAATCCACGATTTTAGCATTTTATCAAAATCCTCTTGTAAAGTTGCAGCATCTATATTATATATCTTTTTTAACTCGTTGACAACCTCCACGGCATTTTTTTCCCCATCAAAAAACGACAACATGTCATAAGCGACCTCGTTCAATTTGAAAATCGTTCCCTCTTTGACATTAAACAACTGGAATCGTTTCTCTTTAAAATCACCTTTAAACAGGCTGTAATCCTCTGATAAACAGTATATTTTAGCGTTCAAATCGCTCAAATTTTTACCTCCTTTACGGGATTTTATCTTTTTCAAGTTCGCAACCATAAGGTATCACAAATTTCAAAATCAATCAAGACTCTTTACGGTAACTATTCAGTTTTGGAGAAAATTGAACTCACGCAGTTCATATTTCGTTCACCCGTCCGGGAATTGACCGGCTTGCGGCTCATCTCGCTAAAATTTCAAACTCACTTCGTTCAAACAGAGAAATTTTGCCCCTATAGAGTGCGATGGGGCCGCTCAATTCGCCGTGCCGGTTCCCAATTCCCTCCCTGAGGTGAACTCAATTTATGAACTGCGGCCTGTTGTCAAAAACTGGACAGTTACTCTTTACGATTTTTTCGTCATATCACCCGACCGGCTCGAAACACTGCGGGTCTTCGGCCATATAATCGCCGTTTATATAATAAGCAATGGCCCGGCAGCCGCCACATTTTCCCAGGAAACGACAACCGCTGCATTTTCCTTTCAATAATCCTTTATCTCTTAATTTCCACAGGACAGCGGAAGTATACCATATCTTGAACAAACCTTCATCCAGGATATTCCCCAGGGGAATCTCTAAGCGCCGACAGGGAAGAACTGTGCCGTCAGCAAGAATAGCCAGGCTGCTGAAACCGGCGGGACAGAACCCTCCGACTTCCTCGTCGATCAAGCACCACAGCGGGCGCGACACCCTGATCTTGAGTTTAGACGCCTTTTCGATCTCTTTTTTTTTTCGGTAAATGGTTTCATATACTGCTTTTAATTCATCGGCACGCATATAAAATTTTTCTACGCTTTCCCTGTCACCGGGAACGATTCTTTCTATCGTCAAATAGTCCACGTCCAGGTCACGCATCAGTTCGATCACATCGAGCACCTCTTCCCTGTTCTGCTTGTGCAGCGTAAACATAACGCTGACGTGAAAGCCCTTGCGTTTCAGTAATTTAACGGCATTAACAGTCTTATCGAAATTTCCACGCCCCCTAACAGTATCATGGGTTTCAGCAGTGGCGCCATCTATCGAAACCTGGATTTCTTTCAATTTCTTAAAAGGAGCCATACGCTCCAATATATCATCATCGATCAATGTCCCGTTGCATAAAATCCCTAACCAATAAAAATTTTGCGATTTTTCAAAAAAATCCAGGAGTTTTATCAATAAATCTTTTCTCAGAAAAGGCTCGCCGCCGGTTAATGAAATCCTGCCTGCTCTATTCCATTTTCTCAAGGCCAAAT
>JAGLSW010000827.1 GCA_023135565.1 Candidatus Aminicenantota bacterium
TTTAACATCAAAAGCGCTCACCCGCTGCTAACCGATGCGCTGATCAGCGCAGACACCCACCAATTAGTCTCCCTGGTACAAGCAAACGGAGCCTACACCCAGGTGAGCTTTTTAGGCAATTTCCAACTCACCGCTACACAACCGGCCACCGGCAACTCAGGCAAAGCCGTCGGCACTATCTCCACCAAAGACCAGATACTGCAATTAAATATCACTATCCTACCTACCGGCCCGGAAATAACCGCCGTTACACCGGCAAACAACGCAGTCACCATCCCACTAAATACACCCATCTCTGTCATTTTCTCAGAACCCGTAAACGCAGCCACATTTAACGAGCAAAACCTCTACGCCTCTAACGAACCGACAAAAATAACCGGCGTCTATAAACTCAACCCGGAAGGTACACAGGGCGAAATCATCCCCCACGAAGAACTTCCTTCCGATACAGTTATCAATATTACTATTACTACAGGTATCACAGATTTACAGGGCAATCCCCTGGATACGCCGTTCTCCTCTTCTTTTACCACTATAGACATGCTGCCGCCGCAGAGCGATTTTTCCAAAATTTTCGTTTATATCCCGGAAAACGGCGCTGCCTTAATCACTGGCGCTGCCGGGGCTGTAGAACCGGGAGCTACGGTAATAGTTATCAATACCCGCAGCGGCGCGACAGTCTCCACCACAGTGCTGTCCGACGGCTCCTTCAAAATAAGCATCGCCGCTGAGATGGGCGATAAATTGGAAATCAGGATCCGCGACACCAACGGCAACGAAACCCTCCTAACAGAGAAACCCTTTGTTAGCACAGACGGCAAACATGTGATTTTCGATGAAAAAGCTAATAAATTCATTAATAACGAAGGATTAGGCATCGCCATCGAAGCGGGAACTTTCGACACAGCAGTGAAAGTGGGCCTATGGGAAATAACCGGCCCCCAGGCGCTTGCAAACATGCCCGAAGGCTTCCAACGCTTGAAATCTGTTATGGTAGATTTCGGCGCCGCAGTGCCGCAAAAGACCTTTAAGCTTTCTATGCCGGCCCCTGCGGGCGCTGCGGCAGACGCGCAGTTTTTTATCGCCAGGGAGGTGCAGCCCTTTGAAGAAAAAAAGTTGATGGTGGTTGACACTATGGCCTTAAAAGAAGGCCGCCTCGAGGTCAACTCACCCCCCTGGCCCGGCTGCCGCGCCTGGGGAATATATACCATGATAGTGAACCATGACTTTCGCATGGCTTATGTTACCGGTTTTGCCGGTTCTTCGAGTTCGATGATAGCTGCCATGGATTTAGTTTTTATGACCGGCTATGCCGGTTCCCGCGGATTCAGGATACCGGTGATTCCCGGGCGTGAAGTGCTCATCACCGTGCGCGACGCCTTTTCCGGCCGGACCCTCTATACTAAAACGCTGCCCGGGCCTAGCTCCGGCGGCCAGGTGTACGACTACGGCAGCGTGACAAAAGACGACGGCCCGCTGCAGGTGATCGCCGCTAAAGGCGTATCCGGTTATGCTTTTACCGTAAACACGCAGGTGGTGAGTTCGGGCGCTGTTTCCGTTACGCCCAAAAAAGACAGCGAAACCGGCAAGGTAGAGAATATCGAAATCGATGCCGGTAAAGGCACGGCAGTGGTTCCCGATGCCCCGGACCCGGAGGATTTAGGCGTGGGTAAGGTGAGGTTTTTCAAAGCCGCTGCCGCCGGTGAAGATACCGAACCCGGATTCAAGGAGATAGACGAAATCGAGGCTGCTTCCGACGGCAGTTTCGAGCACAATATGGCGGCCGGGATAGGCGACGGGGTTTACATTGCAGTTGAGAAAGGCGAAGTTCCCCTGGAACAGGAGTTTGTGTTTTATTTATCCGAACCCATCGAAGAGATCGACGAAAGCAGCAGCACGGTGACATTGACCGAACAGGACGGCGACGAGCCGCTTAAGATCGACACTGAGCTATCTTCGGACAAAACCGGGCTTTACATCCGCCCGGAGAACCGTTTAAAGGAGAACACGCGGTATGTATTGGAACTCGACAATCTGCCCGATTTATCGGGAAAAGATGAGAACAAGTTATCGTTAAAGTATGACCTGCGCACCAAAAAATCGGGCTTGATCGGTTCTGAGATCGGTATGCAGAATGTATACGACACGCTGCTGTACGGCAGTTATCTTTTCACAGCCGCGGGCACAGACGGGCTAAAGATAATGGATGTATCGAAACCTACCGATATTAGCACTGCCGCCGAAACCCGTTTAGCCGGGCATGTGCGCGGACTTGCTATGTGGAAAGATTACCCGCAGGAAGGCGGTGAAGTGGACCGGTTGGTAGTAGTAGGCGGCGGCGTCTCCTGTCCCGGTTACCTCAAGATCGTGGATTTCGTTTGCGTTCCCGGCACCGACGCAGCGGCTGCCGAACTCAGCACTTCTATAGTCGCCACCCGGGAGATTTCCGGTATGGCCTGGAGCAGCAGCGGTTATAAACCCGGTTATCCGCGCCGGGTAAAGGTTTTGGGGCATTTTGCCTTTGTGGCCGTACAGGGTTACGGTTTAGTAGTAGTGAATTTAAAAGAGATGACGCCTACCTCCAACAACAAAGCGCGGGCCGGTTATTTTGAAGAGAGTAACATCAACAACGTGACGGCTTTCAGTATCGAGAATGACCCGGAAACTACCGAAGACAACCGCACCATGGTGGTGATACTGATCGACTATTTCGGTTTTAAGATATTGGATGCCACCACTGTAGGTATGACCGCCGACGCCGAAGTATTAATAGAAGAAGTGGGCAAATATGAACTGCCTGTATCCAGACCGGTATCCGGATTACAGTTCGTGCAGGATTACTGGGTGGACATAGACCACGACAACAACCGGGACGAGCGGGAAGACAAAGACGATGATTTTACAGATGCATACCGGGAGAGGAAAGACCTGTTGTTTTTTACCGTGCCCTCTTTGCACAGGTTGTATATTTTCGAACTCAGCGGCGAATTTATAAATAATCCTTTTAAGTACGGCGAAGTGCTGCTCAAAGACGGCGAAAACAATTTCGCCACTGCCGTAGGGGAACTGGTATTGGACGAAGAAGACCGCACCATGTATCTTTCAGACCGCAATTTAGGTCTGGTGCTGGTAGACATGAACCTCTGGGGCGAGTCTTTAGAAAATGGCGAAGAGCGTGTTTTAGCCACGGTAAAGACCAGCGGTTTTTGCCGTTTCGGTTTAACTGTAGACACAGACCTGAACTTAGCCTATGCCGGGCAGTTGGAAAAAGGCATCGACATAATCAAGTTAGCCAACCCGGAGATCAGGTTGGTGTACAAAAAGAAGAACGACGAAGGTGAGGACGAATACGAAGAAGTGCTGGAGATTGCCCCATCGGGCATCAAAGACGAAGACAACCCGGTTGACCCGGACAGCGGCGAACGGCGGCCTAAAGAGATATATGTGCTGGCGCTTTTGCCCGGCGGTTTCGGAACGGAAATAAAAGGTGAGTTATGGAG
>JAGLSW010000828.1 GCA_023135565.1 Candidatus Aminicenantota bacterium
AAGGTTTTTGGCCGCCGGAGGCAAGTTCCTCAGAGTTCACGAATCCGGGTCAATCGAAATAGCGCGGCAGCGTAACGGTTACCCAGGGGTCGCTGTAATACCCGAAATGACAGTGGATGACTTTCTCTTTCAATTCGAAAAGGCTGACACTGCCGTTAATGACTGTGGAATCGTTGTTTTTGCACTTGGGATTATGAGCATAATAAAAGGGAAACAAACCGTCCGGCCTCAAAAAATCAACCAGGTCCAGGGCCGTTTTTTCATCAACGGGGCCTTTTTTCAAAGCTTTTAGGATTAAGCGGTTCAATTCATCATAACGCCACTGGATGTCGTTGACTTCGTTCGATACCTCGAGTATGGCGGCAGTCCAATAATTCATCCACAGCAAGCGAAATTCGGGCGCAATGGGGCTGTTGGTTACCAGCACATCGTAAACCAGTTCCTCCCGCTGGGGTGCAAAATAAAAACTTGCCGGGCAATTTTTGTCGAAGCCCTTATTATTCTCGACGCGATCGATCAGACCTTCCGGGGCAAAGGCATCTTTATAAAGCGTTTTATTATGTTCGAGCACTACCACCTTATTGTAATAGTCCCACAATCCTTTATTATAGTCTATGTAAGCTTCGGGATACCGGTAGTCGCTCCAGCGGACCAATATTCCACGCCGCAAATTCTCGAACTGCTGCATATGCTCAACGATAAACCCCAAACCCGGGATATGTTTGTCCAGATTCTTAATGAGCTTCCCCATGAGCAGTTTAAGGGGAACAGACGCCGGTTTTTCCAGGGCAAAGTCGAGAAAGTACTGCGCCAATTTCTCTTTAGTGGGGAACTGCGCGGGATCCATGGATTGGATGGCTTCTATAACTCCCGATTTGCCTGTGCTGCTATCGGCGAAAGGATAGAACCAGGATACGCCGCGTTTAGCTTCTTTGATTAACCGCACCGCTTCATCGACATTCCGGCCATATTGCAGGGCGTGGCGCGCCATGATGAGGGGGTCGATGCCCGGGTTTTCGGGATCGCAGCCCACCGAGGGGAACATGTCCTGCCCCATTGCCAGGCCGTTAATATTTATGGAGGCTAAAACGCCTACAAAACCGGGCGCGGTATAGCCCACCTGGGGCAGCGCTTTTTTCCCTTTGTGGGTGGTGTCGGGGTCGTATAAAATCAGGCAGCCGGTATCCTGGAGCACTCCGCCGGTAACGAACATCAGGTCACGGCCGAAGTAGTGTTTGCCGTCTTTGACGGCTTTACCGGAAAGGGAAAAGGCATTGCACATCATGGGAAAAGCAAAATGGGAATGCTTTAACCCATTTTTTTCAAAAAAATGGCCGTGATTCACGTAACCACAAATCACATTCTGTGCATAATTGAGGAGATTTAAACCGTCTAAGGTTACTTTTGTGTTGGGGTTGGCTTTTTGACACCCTTCCAGTATCCCGGCTATCTGCTGGTTGTATTCCGCGGGAATGGCATCGCCGGCAGCCAGTTTCCGCACACCGGGTAAAAGTAACTTATCGAGTTCTTTACCGATCTTCAACTTTATTTTCAAGGGTAAACCGGGCGCCACGAAGCTGGGAGCAATGGTTTCGACAAATATTACTGCCATCGCGGTGACTTCCGGTTCTGCCAGCAAACCGGTCTGGAAGCCCATTTCATAGGGATTGCCCGATAGGTAGAGGACCATTTTCGGCTGTTTGGTACAACTATTGAGGGCATTGGGGTTTTCAGCGCGGATGCCGTATTTGCCGTTTACTTTGACGATTTTTTTGATGATAGTGAAACCGTCTGCGGCAAAGGCTTTTTTCAATTTTTCGATATGCGCTGTACTGTCTGCTGCGCTCAGGATTTCTACCTGCACCTTTTCGGCGGTTGTTTCGACCACCTGTTCCCCGGTGGGCGGTTTGGTTTCAGCCGGTATATTTTCGCTGCCGGACGTGCTTTTCCCGCAGGCTGCTACTAAGCAGCAAAGTACTGTGATAAGAGCGATTTTTAAAATTTTCATACTTCCTCCTTTAACTATTTATAGATATATTATTGTAGCAAAAAAATAAAATTACGGCAACCCCGCGGCGCGGGGAACCAATAAGGGGCAGAGTTATCGTTGTATCATAAGGCCATCGTTTTTCCTGCTGTTTGTCGAGAAATCTCAGACATTCGCTTGTAGGCCCCAGGACGCAGGTGGGGAGCCAATAAGGGGCAGAGTAGCGAACAGGGGACAGTCAATCATGATGCGAGGCTCACCGGAAACGAGTGAAATTAAACAAAAGTTTTG
>JAGLSW010000829.1 GCA_023135565.1 Candidatus Aminicenantota bacterium
TCAAAAGCGCTCACACGCTGCCCTTGCGGCGAAACCACTTATTGCTCCCGGGGAATCGCCGCCGGGAAAACAGTGCTGTCTAAAAAATCGCCGAACAACTCGTTGTTGATAATAAAACGAAGAGTGCGCCGGATGTACTTCTTGTAAGTTAGATTCTTTCTTTCAAAGACCTGGAATCCGAAAGTGCCTAAGGCTTTGATGTTTCTTTGCAGCGCAGATAAGTACAACTGCTCGAGATCTAAAGGCAGCCCCTGTTTTTCATATTCGCTGAAAAGATATTCCCTTAAAGATTTTAAACCCCACTCGCGTGGGGGGGCAATGAGCCGCTTCGCGGCAGGGAGCGCTTTTGGCATTAAATCTAAATAGCAGTCGAAGGCAAAAGAAACGAGATCGTAATAAGGCGAGGCAACTAAAGAATCCTGAAAATCCACTAAATATATTTTTTCTTTGTGGTACAACATGTTGCGGGAATGAAAATCCCGGTGCGCAAAACAAGTGATGTTACCGATTCTCTCTACCAGGGCGTATAGCTTTTCCCGCAGTTCCGCCGCATCGACAACCGAAGCCCAAAAATTTCCCACAAAATGCTGTAAGAAAAAATCCATTTCCCATTTCAGACGTTCATGACCGAGAACGGCCCGGGTATTAGCTGCGGAGATGCGGTGCAGCTTTCCCAGTATAACCGCGGTTTCCCGCAAAAGACTTTTTTTTTCTTCGCGGCTTGCTTTTGTATAATAGCCCTGGATCAACAGGTCGCCTAAATCTTCCTGGAGAATAATCCTATCGTCTATGACTTCTTTTACCGCGGGCACACAAATCCCGTGCTCGCGGTAAAGTTCAGTAAGCCGGATAATCCGGGCTATTTCTTCCCGGTTCTCCCCGGGATAGACCATGGCAATCAACGAATAGTTATCGAAAAACAACCTGAAAAACGCCCGCGTAGACGCTTCGCCTCTTATTTTCTCGATGCGGTTGGGATTTAAACTCTTTGTTTTTTCTTCGAGATATTTGCGCATACCTGATTTTATACGAAATTTATAATTGTTTCAAGCATATTTGGCCTCCGGCGGCCCTGCCGGGGGCCAAACTTTTGTAAAAGTTT